>JACMPN010000030.1 GCA_014377495.1 Candidatus Sericytochromatia bacterium | reverse complement strand
GGGGATACCGATACGACTATCACCGGACGGCACCGCACCAGTACCGTTACCAGGTTTCGGCCGACAGCCCGGATGGCCGGACGGGCATCTGGCAGACCACCTTCCAGGCCGAAAACCGGGTGGGCCGCCGAGCCGACGTGTTCGCGGTCCCCGCCGGACGGTGGCTCCGCCTGCAAATCGACACCAGCTGGTCGGCGGCACCCAGCCTGGCGGAGGTCGGGGTCTTCGACGCCACGGCATCCGGCCCATTGGCCTGCTGGTTGATCCTGGGAGACAGCATCACCAGCAGTAGCCTGCTCCGCCAGGCTGCCTGGGAACGCACCCATCGGGACAAGAGGACGCCGCTGCCGGTCTTCATCAACGGCGGCACCAGCGGCGATACGGCCGCCAACGGCCTGACCCAGCTTGCCAAAGCCTTGCCCCTCTGCCCGCCCGGCACCTTTGTCGGCCTGGCCTATGGGACGAACGATGCGACGCAGGCCGTGCCACTGCCGCAGTTTGCAGGCCAGCTGCAGCGGATGATCGCCGCCATCCGGCAGCGGGGGTGCCTGCCGATGCTCGCCCGGCCCCCCTGGAATCCCAACCCCCGCCTGGCGTCCTACGTGACCGCTATCGACCGGCTGACCCGGGATCACGGGTTACCGCCGGGCCCCGATCTCTACGGCTGGTTCCGACAACGGCCGCAGGAGTTGGGCCCCGATCATCTCCATCCGACGGCGACCGGAGAAGAGTCCGTGCAGCGGCTCTGGCAACTGGCCGCCATGCGGCTCGTCAGTCCACCGAGTCCCCCTGTGGCGAGCGCTCAGCCAGCCACAGGCCGCTAGCCGCCCTGGGAATCTTCCCACCAATCCTCATCGTCCTCTTCAACGGCCGCCGTCTCGGGCGGACCGATCCGGACATCGAGGGTTTTCAGGGCCGTCAGGTGGGTGATGCGGTCCGGCAGCGGGCTCCCCGTGAGCCAGGCCCGCAGGCTGTCTGAAAAGAGCTCCGGTGCTGCCAGGTTCCAGGCATGGCCCACACCCTGCACCACGCCGGACCTGGCATTGCGCAGACGCCCGGCCAGATCCTCGGCCGCGCGTTGCAGCAGGGGATTTTCCGTCTCCCCCGTCAACAGCAGGCTCGGCACCGCCACGTCATCCAGCCTCTCGGGTGGGGCAAACCTCAGGTTTTCCGCCATCACCCGGGCCAGGGTCCGGGTCCGGGTCCGCCGGGTATCCGCGGCCCACTGCGGATAATAGGCGTCGGGGATACCCAGCCGCCGCATGTTCGCCCGGACCAGGCAGGGCCAGTTCTTGAGGGGCCCATAGGCCCGCATGCCCACATCCAATAATGCCCCACCCGGCACTGGCTGGGTGAGCGTACCGCTCAGGAGGGCCCGACCCACCCGCCCCGGATAACGGGCCATCAGGGCCAGCAGGATCTGCGAACCCAGGCTGAGACCGATCACCGTCGCCACTTTGCGGTGGGCCTTGGCCCGGATCAGGGCCACCAGACGATCCGCACAGTCGGCGATCGAGACGAAGGGGATGGCAGCGCTTTCCCCATGCCCCGGCAGATCCGGCACCAGGCAGTGATAGTCCGAAAACTGCGCCAGCTGCGGCTCCCACATCCAGCGGCTCATCCCGCCGCCATGCACGAACAGCAGGGTGGGGGCGTCGGCGGGGCCTGACTCGTGTACGGAAAGATCCACGGGGGTTGCCTCATTGGAACAAGCGCTGTCTCCGCCCATGATCATCGCCGGGGCCCCGGCCTGGCAAGCGGGCCATCCGTCAGGGACCCGACACACCGTTGCCCTTGACGCCTCTATACCGACTGGTATACTGCTTGCCATGGACAATCGAGCCCTGATCCAGGCCACGGCCCTGACCCTGTTTGCGGCCCGCGGCTACGATGCCGTCGGCGTGCAGGAGATCGTCAGCGCGGCCAATGTCACCAAACCGACGCTCTACCACTACTTTGGCAACAAAGTGGGCCTGCTGCAGAGCATTGTCCAGCAATACGGGTCCCCGCTCGACGAGCGGATGGCCGATGCTGCCGATTATCAGGGGGACCTGCCCCTCACGCTCAATCGGGTCGTCAAAGCCCACTTCCAGTCTGCCAGAGGGCAACCCGACTACTATCGGCTCTTTCTGTCTCTCTGGTTCGCCCCGCCGGCCAGTGAGGCGGCGGGCGTCGTGGCCGAACGCTTTCGCCTGCAGCGACTGCGCCTGGAGACCCTGTTCGAGGCGGCTGCCCGGGACCATGGCAACATGCGGGGCCGTCAGCAAGCTTACGCGATCACTTTTCTCGGAATGATCAGCAGCTACATCTCCCTGTTCCTGCACGGCCAAGCCGAGTTGGACGACGACCTGGCGTTCCGGGCCGTCCAACAGTTTATGCACGGCATCTACTCGTAAGCCCCGGGCTTTTTTTGCCCACCCTATACCGATCGGTACACAACCAGAGGAGTTCACCATGACCGCACACTGGGCCAAAGACGCCATTTTCTACCATGTCTACCCACTGGGATCGAGTGGGGCACCCCACCGGAACGATTTCACCACTCCGCCGGTGGGCAGGCTGGCACAACTCTATGACTGGATTGGGCATTGGCAGGCCATGGGGATCAACGCCCTGTACCTGGGTCCTGTCTTCGAATCGTCGGCCCACGGCTATGACACGGCTGATTACTTCCGGGTGGACCGCCGCTTGGGTGACAACGCCCTGCTGGCCGCACTCGTCAAACGCCTCCACGAGAAAGGCATCCGGGTCATCCTGGACGGGGTCTTCAACCATGTCGGCCGGGATTTCCGGGCCTTTCAGGACGTCCTGCAACACGGCGCCCAATCCGCCTACTGTGCCTGGTTCTCGGGATTACGCTTCGATCGCCGCAGCCCCTATGGGGATCCGTTCACCTACGACACCTGGGACGGCAACTACGATCTGGTGAAACTGAACCTCGCCCACCCGGACGTTCGTCAACACTTGTTTGCAGCGGTGGAAACCTGGATTCGGGCGTTCGACATCGACGGGTTGCGCTTGGATGCGGCCGATGTCATGGATCCTGTGTTTTTGCAAGATTTGGCCCGCTTTTGCCGGGACCGCCGGCCGGACTTCTGGCTGGTGGGCGAGGTCGTCCACGGTGATTACCGCCAGGTCGCAAATGCACAATCACTCGACGCCACGACGAACTACGAGTGCTACAAGGGGCTTTACTCCAGCCACAATGACCGCAACTACTTTGAGCTCGCGCATTCCCTGCAACGGCAGTTTGGCCCGAACGGCATCTATCGGGACCTGTCACTCTATTCCTTTGCCGACAACCATGACGTCGACCGCATCGCCAGCCGCCTGAGCCACCCCGCCCACCTCTACCCGCTCCACCTGCTGCTGTTCACGATGCCGGGCGTCCCGTCGATCTATTACGGCAGTGAATGGGGAATCAGTGGCGTTAAGGCGCAGGGCGGAGACCCAGCCCTGCGCCCGACAATTTTGAATCCCGAATCGACGCTGCGGCCGCATCCCTCACTTGTCACGGCGCTCTCCCGTTTGACCAGAGTCCGGCATGGTGCCGACGCCCTGCGGCACGGCGCATATCGCCAGCTGGCGGTGCAGGCGGAGCAGTTCGCCTTTGCCCGTCAGACTCCCCACCAGACGGTCGTGGTGGTGGTCAATGCGGCCGACGAACCCAGCAGTCTCGTGCTGGAGGTCCCGGACCTGACGGGCCGCACCCTCACCGATGCATTGGACCCGGGGACCGGTTTCCGGGTGAGCGATGGCCGGGTGACCATTGATCCGATCCCGTCATGCTGGGGGCGCATCCTGCTGGCGTCGTGAACCCTTGATCGTCAATCGCCAAACCGGATGTGTGCGATTTGGAGCCAAATGGCAGTTATGCTACGTCCAGTCTCCCCACGGTTCCAGTGTCGGTGTGGCGGCGATCGACTCCCGACCCAGAGCGGTGACGTGGACCAGACCCGGCGTGGACAGGATGTAGGACATGGACAAAATCAGCGCCCTATTTCACCGTTTTGCCACCCGGACGGCGGATGCCCTGGGATCGCCATGGGCCTTCATCGTGGCCTTGGCTGTCATCGCAACCTGGATCATCACAGGCCCGCTCTTCAACTATTCCGACACCTGGCAACTGGTCATCAACACGGCGACGACGATCGTGACGTTCCTAATGGTCTTTCTGATCCAGAACACGCAGAACCGGGACGCCCGGGCCACACACCTCAAGCTGGACGAGCTGATCCGGGTGACGGTCGAGGCCCGTAACAGCCTGGTCAACCTGGAAGAAGACGGGTCTGACAAGGAGATGAAGGACCTGCAGGCGGAGTTCCGCCAGTTGCGGCAGGCCGATGCGGAAGCAGCCGCCTCACAGCAGCCAAAAACCCCGTAGGCTTCGCCGCTCAGTCGACGTGGAGAAACGGCGGTATCGTCGGGTGTGACCTGCCTGCGATGACGATGCCCAACTGCTCGTAGTGGTCGTTGGGTCCCAGATCCTCTTCATGCCAGCGGGCCAGGAACTCCGTCCGCCCGATGTAGCCGGTCGATCATAAAATCGACGGATCCTCGACGTAGATGCGGTCCTTGTCGTAGCCCACCACCACGATGTGGTGCCCGTCATCCCAGTCCGTCGCCCAGTTTGTGGTCGGTTTGTCCCGCCAGGCCCGGATGGAGACGATGACGGGGATGCCCCGCCTCAAATGGACTTCCAGGGCCGGGAGGCCGAATCCCGTCGTGATCGTCGCCTTGAGGCCATGGGAGCGGGCCACCTTGGCCAACGCAAACCGGGAAGCCCCCATCGCGGGCGTGGCATTGGCCGCTGTCGCCAGCTCCGACTCCTGCGCCTCGATCCCCCAATCGGCCAGCACGGCCTGTAAGGCAGACGGACCGCACGTGTAATCGGTGGCTTGGCGGACGTCCGGGATGGACAGCAGCACGGTCGGCTGAAACGGGCCATTCGCTGCGGCTGTCCTACCGGTTGCGGCGCCGAGGGACTGGACGCCTTCGCCGGCTTGGACTTTGGAAACTGCCGTCCCATTGCAGCCGGCAGCGACTGACAGCAGAGCCAGTCAGATCGCCAGAAACAGTTTCGTCGCCATGCGCCCTCCGTCCGTCACTCGGAGCCATTATCGGTCGTCGTGCGTGAACCCTTGCCCGTCGCACCGTACGATCGATGTGCATCAGCAAAAGCACGATCGGCACACTTTGCGGAAATCGTAATATATTCGTGAAAAAACCGTGAAATACCGGGTTACAAGGCAATCATCCGCAGCATCGCAGCTTTTGCCGGGAAGGCCTGAATATTACAATGCGCCCGGCTCGTCCTCTTGCTGGCGCATATCCTATCGGCCTAGAATCGATAGGGGACTGGCAATGGTCGTTCTTCAAGCCACCGTTTGGCCTAGCTGAACGCACAGATCCAGAAAACCACAGGCGTCTCCAGCATGCCAATCAAGTAATCATTTCAATCGACGCGACCGCACCTTGGTGCGGTAAAGCAATTTTAAGCAACTGACCGTTGATTGAGATCGCCTCTTAGCCTGAAATTCCGACTCACTCTTGGCTTCCACCCGCCGTACAGCGAACGAAGTATGTTGTGGGCCATGTCCGCCGGGCATGAGAGTCATCGTCGCTGGTGGACCCGTACAATCCAGATCAACTTCATTTTCATCGTGAGCAGGAGACAACAGTGGGATTTCCAACGGTTGCCAAATCCACTCTGGTCATCGCCGCCCTCCTTTCAGGTTGCCTGGCGTCGATGCCATCGGGGTCGACCGATGCGGGCACGGTCGGTGTGACACCGCCGGGCGGCAGTGGGCCGACTCCCGGTCAGCCAGGGGCGGCACCTGCCGTAACCCCAGGCGCCCTGACTGGCAACACTCCGGATGTCGGCGCCACGACTGGGCCTGGCCGTGCTTCGGCTTTCAACCTGAAAACAGGTGAACTCACGGTGAGCATCGACCTGCCCGAAGCGGCCTTCGGTCGACCATTCAAGAGCCTGCGCACGCAAGCATTTTTCACGAAGGCGACGGAAACGTTGAAGATCGTCGCCGGCACACCGACGCCGGTCCCCACACCGACGCCTCCGCCGACCCCAGACCCATCCCGTACACCGTTCCAGTCCACGCTACGCCCTACGCCGGCACCGCTCCCTACGCCGACACCAACGCCGAGCCCCGTCCCGACGCCGACTGCCGTGCCAGCTCAGCTCGTGCTGCCCACGACGGTTTTCACAAAAATCCCGTTAGCGGGTGATATGACCCGCCTGTTGCTGCTGAATTCCCTCGGAGGCCCACTGCCGACTGATCCTGGGGCTGAAAAAGCTAAGGCCTTCCAAAACCAGTTCACGTTGGATATCTCCCGTGTTTTGTCCATTACCCAAACGAGAATAGGGGGAATCACGTTTACGGCTGGAGCGGTGAACCCCGACAAGACGTCACCAAGCGACCCTGACCTGTGCCCCCCCGAAAAGGAGCATGTGTACGTTGCCGTGCTGGTGAAGGACAACAATGATCGGGTGGTGGCGCAATCGTTCATTGACCTGAACAACCTCAATGGGATCCCAGGTCTCAACTGCACTGAGACGGCGTCCGGCATGCTGGCGCAAAGCACCGAGTCCATGGGCATCCCGTTCGACTCGGTCAAATGCAAACCAGCCTTCAAGAAGGCCGTCAAGGTATTGGCCGACGTCGTCGAGTCGGTGGTCATCTCGTCGAGTCCCGGTTCCATCCTGGCAGCCCCACGCATCACCCAGATGTCCGGCCTGTTGGCGGACGCCCTTGCCAAAAACGTTCCAGCCGACAAGTTGGAGCAGTTTGTCGCTGCGGCTATGGGCGGCGGTGGCGGAGGAGGCGGAGGTGGCGGGGGCAGTGGTGGTGGTGGTGGTGGCACCATGCCGGCCGGCAGTGCCACGGGAGTCAATGGCCAGGCAGTCACGGGCAACCCGTTCGGAGGACAGTAAGATGACGCCATTTATCAAAAAATCGCTGGCCGTGTGGCTCGCCGTGGCCGTGCCGGGCTGTACGTCGGTTTTCATGGTGTCGGGCGTCGGCTTGCCGGAGCGTGACACGGTGACCACGACGACACCCTTTGCCAACGCCGCAGCCGGCGTGATCAACCTAGGTGCGACACACGGCGGGACCATCCGAGCCTCCGTCCAGTCCTCCGTCGGTCGCTGGCAGACCCAGGCCGCTGCGGCGACCACCTCCCAGATCACCGCCTACGTCTACACGCTCAAAACGGCAGCGGCCGACACCGCCACAGGCGGCCTGTCGACGGCCGTCAGCCTCAACGCGCCCGGGGATGCCGTCGTGGATGGTCTCGGCAACGTCATCGTCTGCGACACCGGCAACGACCAGGTCCGGATGATCTGCACGGCCCCTGGTACCAGTTACGGCATCACGATGACCGCCGGCAACACCTACACGCTGGCCGGCGGTGGCACAGCAGCCGCTCCGGGGTTTGGTGATGGCCTCATCGGCACGGGCGCCCAACTGAACAAACCCCAGGGACTGGCCCTCGACGGTGCCGGCAACCTCTATATCGCCGATACGGGCAACCACCGCATTCGTGTGCTCTGCAAAACGCCGGCCACCGTGTTCGGGGTGGTCATGGCCGCCGCCGGGTTCCTTTACCCACTGGCTGGCGACACGGCCGGCAACACGGCGGCGGTCAGCGACAACGCCAACGGCGACGGCGGCCCGATTGGCGCTGTGGCCTGCAAATTCAGCGCCCCCAAGGGCATGGCCTTCGATACCACGGGCAATCTCTTCATCGCCGACTCTGGTACCAACCGCATCCGGATGATCGCCTTGGGAGCCGCCAGCACGTTGAATGCCAATGGTGGTGCGCCGCTGACGGCCAACTCCGTGTATGCCGTCGCCGGTACCGGCAGCGCCCCCCGGGGCGGGACCAACGGGGACGGGGGACCGGCTCGGTCCGGCTCCTTGAACAACCCGTCGTCATTGGCATTCAACGCCAATGGGGACCTCTTCGTCGCCGATACCGGCAACCACCGGATCCGGGCCGTCTCGCTTAATAATGCGGCCATCTTCGGCGTTGCCCCGGGGCTCGCCTTCAACCTGATCACCGTGGCCGGCGACGGCACGGGCAATGGGTCTGGCAGCTCGGGCGACTTGGCGGTGGCGACGAGCGCCAGGCTTTCGTCACCCCGTAAGATCGCCTTCAGCACCAACGCCACAAAGGATCTGCTGATCGCCGACACGGGCAATCATCGCATCCGGGCGATTGCCGGGGCCAATGGCAACATGGCATACAACGTCACCCTGACCACCGCCAATGCGATCTACAATCTGGCAGGTACGGGAACGGCGGGTACGCCCACCAACGGTGGCCAGGCCGCTTCCACTGCCCTCAGCGGGCCAGTGGGCTTTGCCGTCGGTGCGGCCACCCTCCTGAGCGTCGATACGGGCAACAATCAGGTCCGGGCCATCGCCGGCAGCGGGACCATTTCGGCCCTGGCTGGCACGGGCACCACGACAGGCTTAGCGGTTGGCGTCCCACAGACTTTGGCCACGGCCACGGTAGCCTTTACCGGCGTACCCGACGGCACTTACGTCCTGGAAGTCGACGCCAAAGCCGGTGCGACCTCCATCGCCCAGGGCGGACCGCGGACCAGCCGCATGAGAGCAACCGTCACCGGCGGCGTGACGACCTATACGTTGGGGGCCTCGGGCCTTGCCGTCACCGTGCCGTTGAACGACGCGACCGGGGCGACTTCGACCGTGACCCCGACGTCTCCCGACCTGGCAGCGACCCAATGGGGCACCTCTCTGGCCCTGGCCATTGGTGGCCCAGTCCTGGGGACGTTCCTGTCTCAAAGCACGGCGGCTTACAAGTGGTTTGGCCTGGCCGACGGCGCCTACACCGCCTGGACGTTTGCCCGGGGAGCCACCGGTTTCGCCACCCCGGCCAGGCCAAGTGCCGTCACCGTCAGTGCCAGCGGCGTCACGGTCAACAATCCTGCCGTCACCCTGTCAAGTCAGCTGACCCAAATCGTCGGTGGCGGCAACGATTTGGGCGACGGTGAACTCGCCACTGCCGCGACCACCAACCGCGGCGGCGGCGGTGGTCTGGGCCAACCTCAAGCCATCGCCCTGGATACCGTGGCGAACGGCGGAAACATCTTCATGACGGACTTCGACCGGAAGGTGATCCGCATGGTCTGCAAGACCTCGGGCACTTATTTCAATCAAATCATGACGGCGAACAAGATCTACACCATTGCTGGCAGGGGCACTGCCAACGGCGTCGAGGTCGGTACAGATGACACCAATGGTCAGGTGGCAAGGCAGACGTTTCTGAATCCGGGTGTCGGCCTCGCGGTAGACAGCCTTGGCAACGTCTACACGTCGGATCGGACCAACAACCGGGTACGCGTCATCGCCCGGACGACGGCCAACGTCTTCGGGGTGAACGGCAATGGCATTCTAACGGTCGGCAACATCTACAACCTCGCCGGAGATGCGGTGGGCAACACTTCCGGCACCGCCGGCCCCTCGGCAACCGTGGCGAACAACGGCAACAACGCCGCAGCCGGCACCTGCAACCTCAACCGCCCCACGGGCCTCAACTTTGATCCGGCTGGCAACCTCTATATCTGCGACTACGACCACTATCAGGTCCGTATGATCCCCAAGGCCAACATTCCGGGAGGCTTGTGGCGGGCAAACGGCAATGGTGCCCTGCTGGCCAACTTCATTTATGCGGTTGCCGGCGGCGGCGGCAACGGGACATCGCCTGACGGTGTGTTTGCCCTGAACACGGGTGTCCTGGCACAACCCGACGCCGTGGTATTCGATCCCAATGGCAACATGGTCATCAACGACCAATCCAACCATAGGGTACGGGTGGTAGCAAAAACCGCTGGCGGCACGCTGTTCGGCGTCGCCCTGACGACGGCCGGCATGATTTACAACCTGGTGGGCGACGCCACCAACAACCCCGGCGTCACCCGGGGGGCGGTGCCTGGGACGGCCAAGCTCAATCAGCCCAATGGCATCGCCTTCGACAGCCAAGGTAATCTCTTCATCGCCACCCAGCTTCTCAACTGCGTCATGGTGGTCGCTGCAGGTGCAGGCCCCGTCCTCGGCGTGACCCCGGGCGCCAACACGCTGGCCGTCGTCTTCGGCACCTTCGGCTCGGGCGGTAACATCGGCGAGGGCCTTGCCGGGACTGCCTCCAAACTGACCTTTCCTTACGGTCTCGCCGTGGGCGCCAACGACAACCTGATCGTCGCTGACACCTCCAACGCCCGGATCCGGATGTTGGCGGCCACGACCGGCACGTATTTCGGGACATCCGTCACGGCGAACCTGAACAAGACCCTCGCCGGATATCCGCCAACGAGCCTTGCCCAAGTCGGTTACGGCGTTCCGGCGACAAACACCTACGTCAAGAATGCCTCCGGCGTGGCCTACGACAACGCTGCGGTCAGCAATGTCTATTATGCCGATCGCGATCTCCGCTGGATCTTCATGGCCTGCAACACGACCGGCAGTTACTTCGGGATCAGCATGACCAGCGGCAACGTCTATGCCATCGCCGGCGACCGCACGGGAGCGCTCACCGCTGACGCCCTGCCCGCCTTGACGACGACGGTCAACTCGCCAGGCGAGTTGGCGTTGGATTCGGCAGGCAACCTATACGTATCAGACGGCAACCGTGTCCGGGTCGTCGCCAACGACACGGTAAACGTGCTGGGAGTCAATGGCAGTGCCCCTATGGTGGTCGGCTACATCTATGCCGTCGCCAGCCAGGATGGTGCGATCGCCGGATCCTCGGGCAATGGCGGTCCGGCCACGGCAGCGCTGCTGAACGGTCCGAAAGGCCTGGCGCTCGACAGCGTGGGCAACCTGTTCATCGCCGATACCAACAATTCGGTCGTCCGGATGGTGGCCAACAGCACGGCCACGGTGTTTAACGTCAATGCCGGCGGTGCTTTGACCCGGGGCCGCATCTATCTCGCCGCGGGGACCGTGGGGTCGGCCGGCAACGTCGGTGACGGCACGGCGGCGCTCGGGGCCCGATTGCAAAGTCCGGCCGGCGTGGCAGTGGACCGTGGCGGCAACCTCTACATCTCCGATACCGGCAACAACCGCATCCGCTGCGTGCCGGCTGTGTCCGGAACATTCCGCGGCAATGCCGTCACGGCGTTTTCGATCTACAACCTGGCGGGGGATCTGGCTGCCGGTGCGGGAGCCACCGGAGACGCCGGACTGGCGACCGCTGCCCGTCTGAGCGGGCCGATGGGGATCGCCATCGATGGGGGTGCCAACCTCTACGTGGTCGACAACGGCAAAATCCGGATGGTCGCCGCTGCGGACAATCGGATCTACACGGTCGTCGGCAATGTGGTGAATGCGCCGGGAGCGTCCAACATCACGGGCAACGGTACGGCAGCCACCAGTGGCACTGTCGCCTTCATCAACCTGCAGAACGTGGCGGTCGACGCCGCCGGGCGTCTGGCGTTGGCACAGAGCACGTCGATTCGCACCGTCTTCTGACGACGGGTTTCCGGTGCCGAGCAGGACAGGGAGGTCCTGCGGGCATCCGGTGCGCTTCACCTTGTGGACCCACCCCGTGCGGGCGTTCACCGTGTTTATGACGCTGGCGGCAGTAATGGCCTATTTCGCCGTCGAGTGGTTCGGGGACCGAACGGGGGGTGATGCCCGCCACGATCCGCTGGACCCTGCTGGCAGCTTTGGTGGGCGGGAGCCTGGGGGGCGGCCCTGCTGCACGTGGTGGTCATCGGGTCCGTTTGGCGGCGGTCCAGACAGTCGAGCCCCGTCGGCCTCACAGTCTGAGCCTTGGCGGCAGCCAAAATGTGGAACCGGTCCTGCAATGGTCCGCCTGAACGTGAGACAATTCTAAGCAATTGCTTGACTGGTTTGAAAGCACGGGAAATGGCAGCCGTTTTGACGGCTGACGATTGCACGTTGTTTCCTGCAGATCGGTGGGCGCATCAGGCTGTTCCAGCCAAAGAGGCCCCATGGCGATCCGACCGTTTGTCCCTTTTTGGCGCTTGTGCAGCGTGCTGACCCTGGCCCTGGGGCTGAGTGCCTGTGCGGCAAAAAAAACCGGCGTGCCGACCCTGAAGTTCGCCACCTGGTTCGGCACGACGGAAGCCAAACAGATGCAGGCGATCATCAGCCGGATCAACCTTCGCCACACGGGCGAGTTCCAAGTCGAGATGATGACGATCCCAGGCGACTACCCGACCAAAATCGACACGATGATGGCCGGCAAACTGGCTCCCGACCTGTTCCTCCTCAGCCATGAGTACCTGCCGTCATACGCTGCCATCGGGGCTCTGGCGGACCTCGACAGTGCGATCCGGTCCGATCCCAAGATCGATCTCGCCGATTACTACCCGGCCGCCCAGGACACCTCCCAGTGGAACGGCCATTACTACGGCCTGCCCTTTGTGATGATGCCAATCGTCCTGTACTACAACAAAACGCTGTTCGACAAGGCCGATGTGCCATACCCCGATGGGACCATGACTTGGGCCACCTTCCGGGACACGGCCCGCAAACTGACGTGGAAAGAAGCCAGCGGGCGCACGGTCCAGTGGGGGTTTTTGCAATACACCTGGCCGCCCTTGCCGATCTGGATCTGGCAAAACGGCGGTGATGTGCTCGATACCACCCGCAGCCACCCGACGTTCGACGATCCGAAAACTGTCGAGGCCCTCACCTTCGTCCAGGACCTGGTCGTCACCGACAAGGTCTCGCCCGCCAGTGGCACCGTGTCCCAGATGGGTGCCGACGAACTATTCAAGTCCGGACGCATCGCCATGTTCTTCGGCGGCGCCTCCGACGACAAAGACCAGATCCCCGGCATGCCCGTCGGCACGACCGTCCTGCCAAAAGGCAGGCAGCGGGCCACGTTCGCCTGGATGGGCCATCTCGTCGTTTCAAGCCAGAGCAAACATCAGGCTCTGGCCTATACGGCCTGGCGCGACATGCTGGACGAGTTCCACCGGTGGAAAATCGTCCCGCCCAGACGGTCCCTCGCCAAGCGATTGGACGAGTTCGCCCCCAAAAAAGCTTACGCCAAAGAGACGATCCTGGCCTCGATGGAGTACGCCCACGGCATCCGTGGGGTCGTTGAACAGACGGACTGGGACACCTTCGTGCTCAGCACGCTGATCCAACCCCTGCTCACCGGGCAGGTCCCAGCCGCACAGGCAGCGGCGAACACTCAGGCCAAATTGCAGCGTGTATTGGCGGTGACCCCATGACGACCGGATCCTGGACCTCGCAGCCCAACTCACCCGATGGCCGAAGCAACACCGACGACCTGCCCATCCTGGCAGCCCCGCCGGGTGCCGGCGTCGGCATGATGACGGCGCCGTTGCCCCCTTTGCCCGCCATCGTGCGCAAGACAAAGCGCTTTGGCTGGGAAGCCATCGAAGGGTACCTGTTCATCTCACCCTGGCTGATCGGGCTGCTGGTCTTCACGCTCGGGCCGATGCTGTTTTCGCTCTACCTGTCGTTCACGACCTTCGACCCGCGAGGCGCCGCCGCCCCGACCTGGGTTGGCCTGGACAACTACCGCTACGCTTTCAACAACACTGACGAAAACTTCTACACGGCCCTGATCAACACGGGGATCTACGCCATCATCGCCATCCCGCTGGGGATGATCGGCTCGCTCCTCGTGGCCATTCTGATGAACCAGGAAGTCCCGGGCATCAAGCTGTTCCGCACGCTCTACTACCTGCCCGCCGTCCTGCCGACCCTGGCGGTCGGCATGGTCTTTCTGTGGCTGTTCAACACGGACTTCGGCCTCGTCAACCATTTGCTGATCAGCGCCGGCATGCCGCCCGTGGACTGGCTGGGCAATCCGAAAATGGTCCTGCCCAGCTACATCATCACGAGCCTCTGGGGCGTCGGCGGCGGCATGATGGTCCTCATCGCCGCCCTCAAGGGCATCCCCAAGTCGCTCTATGAGGCGGCCACGATCGACGGGGCCAACTGGTGGCATCAGTTCACGGCGATCACGCTGCCCCAGCTGAGCTTCGTGCTCTTTTTCAATTTGATCATGGGCATCATCGGGGCCTTCCAGGTTTTCGACATCGCCTACGTCATGGGCGGCCAGGGTAATTCGAACCTCTTCTACGTGCTCTACCTCTATCAGGCCGCCTGGTCCCGCCACCGCATGGGCTACGCCTCGGCATTAGGCTGGATCCTCTTTTTCATCATCCTGCTCATCTCGCTGCTGGTGATCAAGTCCTCACCCCTGTGGGTCTACTATGAAGGCGAGAAGCGCAAGTCATGATGCACGCCACCAGCCAGACGACGACGAAACGCCTGCAGAAATGGCTCACCTACTCGCTCCTGTTCGCCGGAGCCGTGCTGATGGTGCTGCCGTTCCTCTGGATGATCTCCACCTCCCTGAAAACGCCGGAACAGGTGCTCCAGTGGCCGCCCGTCTGGTTCCCCAACCCGATCCGCTGGCAGAACTACACAGAGTTCTGGAACTCCCCGCCGGTCAAGGGCGGCTTCCTCCGTTTCACCGGAAACACCCTTGCCATCACCCTGACCTGCATGGTCGGCGAGGTCCTGTCCGCCCTGCTCGTCGCTTATGGCTTTGCCCGCTACCGTTTCCCGGGCCGGGACTTCCTCTTTGTCGTCCTGCTGGCGACGATGATGCTGCCGGGCGCCGTCACCCTGGTGCCGACCTTCATCCTCTTTCGCGAACTGGGCTGGATCGATACCTACCTGCCGTTGACCGTCGGGGCGTTTTTCGGGGGCAGCGCCTTCTACATTTTCCTGGCCCGGCAGTTCCTGCTGACCATCCCGATTTCCCTGGAAGAAGCGGCCAGACTGGATGGCTGCAACAGCCTGCAGACGTTCTGGCACGTCATACTGCCCCTGTCGAAACCGTTGATCGTGACGATCGCCGTCTTTTCCTTCACGGCCCACTGGAAGGATTTCATGGGGCCGCTGATTTATCTGAATTCGGCCGAAAACTTCACGCTCACGCTAGGCTTGAACTGGTTCAAACAATCGATCATCGGCCAGGGTGCGACCCCGTACCATTTGCTGATGGCCGCCACGATCGTCGTGGTTCTGCCGCTCATCGTCCTTTTCCTTGTCGCCCAGCGGGCCTTCACCGAAGGCATCGCCATGAGCGGTTCCAAAGAGTAGCCACCCATCCGAAAGGTGCCCCGTGCAACATCCGCTCTCCTATACCTATGCTGTGACCGATCTTGGCGCCGGGGCCTGTTTCGGCAACCCCGACACCTTTGCCCGCACCTCCCGCACGAGTGACCTGCAGGGCTTTTGGCATGCCGGCGACGACCAGCACTATGCCGGCAACCTGACGACCACGCCTGCGGTCGACGGCACGCCCATGACCGCCACGACGACGAGTTTTTACCCGGCCTGGCAGACGACGCGCTATGAGGGCAGCGACCTGCTGTTGAGCAAGACGTTCTTCGTGCCCCTGGATCCGACCGGCCCCAGCCGGGTCGCCTACGTGCTCCTCGCCGCCACGAACACGGGAACCACGCCCCGCACGATCGACCTCCTCGTGGATTTGCGGTGGAATCCGTCTTTGGTCCCGTACCACTCCAAGGCGCATGCCTGGGCTCAGGGCGAAAAAGTGATCACCAGCCGCCTGCACGGCAAGCTGGTCCTGGCCTCGACCGTCGCCCAGCCCTACACCCATCCGGCCAACGGCCTCCTGCCGCCCGGCCAGACCACCTTCGGCAATCCGCAGGAAGCCCGTGTCTTCGGCGGTTCCGTCGCCCCCGAGACGTGCCGGTTCGTCGCCCCCAGCCGGGTGCTGGCGACTTACAAACTGGACGTCCCCGCCGGTCAGACCGTGACCATGCCTTTGTGGGTGGCCTTCTCCGATCAGGGCGAGGCGGCGGCGCTCACCACCTGGAATGCCGCCAGCGACCATGCACACGCCCTGATCACCACGGCGGCCAAGGTCCAGGAGCAACTGGGCCTGGCCGACATCTACACGCCCGATGCCGTCATCAACCGGGGCCTCGGCTGGGGCAAGCTGAACACCTTCCGGGTGATGGATCGCTATGCCCACGGCAAGGGCTTCACCAACGATCCCCCGCAGGACATCCTCGTCGTGCGGGATGCGGCCTGGTATGCCATGGGCGCCTCCTACCTCGCCCCCGGCTTCATCGAGGGCATGTGGGACCTGATGCGGGACCATGCCACCCATGACGGCGGCAAGCTGACCGAGTTCGCCAAGTGCTCGGCGATCCCGGCCTTCAAGGACGACGACGGCCTGAACATCAACGACGACACACCCCTGTGGATCTATGCCACGCACCACCACTACGCTGTCACCGGCGATCGGGCGTGGCTGGCCATGTTCTACCCGCAGGTGACGGAAGCCGCCGAGTGGATCCTCGCCCAGCGACGGAATGGCCTGATCGAAGCCCGCCAGGACGGCACGAACGTCTTCGGCATCGCCTCGTGGCGCAACATCATCCCCGGCTACACGCTGAACGGGGCCGTCACGGAGATCAATGCCGAATGCGTCGGCGCCCTGCGGTCTGCGGCCGAACTGGCCCAGCAGATGGACGATCCGACCAACGCCACCCGCTGGGCCAGCGCCGCCGAAGCCCTGGCCACGGCCATGAACACGCAGTTGGTCACGCCGGAAAACGGGCTGTATGCCCTGGCCCGCAACCCCGACGGCACGCTGCGGCCGGAAGTCACGGCCGATCTGGTCTTCCCGCTCGTGTTCGAGGTCGCCCCGGACGAGATGGCCGCCCGGATCACCGACCGGCTGTTGCAACCGGATTTCTGGTCCGAATGCGGGCTGCGCACCGTGGCCACCACGGAGCCGGAATACGACCCCACCTACGGCTGGGGCCTGATGGGCGGCATCTGGCCGAACCTCACGGCCTGGGCCTGCTTTGCCTTGCGCAAGACCCGCCCGGACATCCTCGCCGAGGGCATGACCCGGACCTACGCCAAGAGCGAGCCCGCTTCACCGGTCACGGCCGGTCGGGTCGTCCCCGGTGAATTTCCGGAATGGTTCGACGGCGACACCTTCGAGAGCCGGGGCATGGCGATGAGCCCCTGGATGCCTCCCACCTTTGTCTGGCTGGCCATCGAAGGCCTTGCCGGCCTGACGCCCCACGTCCCGGACGCCGACGGCAAGCGGGGCCATCTGGCGCCCAACCTCCCGGCCGACTGGTCCTGGATCGGTGGCCGCAACCTGCGGCTGGGTGCCGACTCGGTGTCCTTCTTCCAGTGCGACGGGATCCTCCATGTCGCCGGCAGTGCCGTCACCAGCGGGCCGCACGCGGAAATCCACGAGACCGACGTGACCGACCAGGTGACGTCGAATGCCCCCTGGACAGTGGCCTTGCAGCGTGGAACGACGATCACCGTCTTCGTGGCGGCGGCCGCAGAACCCGTGCAGATCCGCCTCGCATACGGTGAGACGATCCTGACCAGTGCGCTACAGGCCGGTGAAGGACAGATCCACACCTTCCAGGTCGCCCCGGCCAAAGTCCCCGCATGAGGCCTTTTTGGACGGCCGCACTGGCTGCCCTCGTGATGGTGAGCGGATTGGGCAGCACAGTGCCACCCAATCCGGCCGTGCCCAATCTGGCCCATCTGGACTGGCTGCGCCGTTCGGTCCGCCAGTTGGACGGGCATGAGCTGTTCACCTGGCAGATCTACGCCTCGCCCGTCAAGCCGGGCGATCGGCAGGGGCCGTTCCGGTTCGTGGGCGACGAGGACGAAGGCATCGGCTGCGTGGACGATGTCGCCCGGGCGGCCCTCGTCTATTTCCAGCACTTCGAACAGACTGGTCAGCGCACCAGCCTGGAAAACGGCCGCAAGGCCCTCGCCTTCATCCGCTCCCAGTCGGCGGGTGACGGCACGTATTGGAATTTCATCTGGGCGGATGGCCGACCGAACAAGGACGGTCCCACGTCCAAAAACGGCCTGAACTGGTGGACGATGCGGGCGTTATGGGCCACGGCCACGGGTCTGCGCACGATGGCCAAACAGGATCCCGGTCTGGCGACCCTCCTGCGGGGTGATCTCGCCAGGACAGTGGACCGGCTCGAACGCGACCAGCAACGTCACTATGGCCAATACACGAGTTGGGGGCCCCACCGGATCCCGGCCTGGTTCCTCAACGGAGCCCCCGACGTCACGGCGGTGGCCGTCCTCGGCCTGTGCGCCCTGTACGAAACCGACCCGTCGCCGCAGGTGGCCCGCCTGATCACCCGGTACGCCGAGGCCATCGCCGCCTATCAGCTTGGCGACGCCCGTGAATTCCCCTATTACGCCCATCCGCCCAGCGACGCCGTCACCCACTGGCACGGCTGGGGCTGCCACACCCTGCACGCCCTGGCTTTGGCCGGCCGGCTGCTCCACCGTGCCGACTGGATCCACTCCGCCCGGCTGGAAGCAGATCATTTCACCACCCACCTGCTGATCAACGGCGGCCCCATCAACGGCTTTACCCCGGCCCCTCAGCCCTATCCGCAGATCGCCTACAACGTCACACCGACGGCACAGGGTCTGCTGGCCCTCTACGACGCCACCCAGGAAGCCCGCTATGGTCAGCTGGCCGCCCTGCAGGCGTCATGGCTGTACGGCAACAACCCCGCCGGACTACCGATGACCGATGCCACTACCGGCCGGGTCTGGGACGGGATCGACCCCAAGGGGATCAGTGGGGACTCGGGCGCCGAGTCGACGATCGAAGGCCTGTTGACCCAGCTGGCCTTCAGCCACTATCCCGGTCTGAGTGCCTGGCTGAACGCCCGTGAAACCGCCAGACTCGGTGCCACCGTGTTGGAGGCCGAGGCGTGTGTGCCAGGTCCCGAGCGCATCCGGGAGGTGGGTAAGGGTTTCAGCGACGAGGGCTTTGTCTCGCTCAAACCTGGCGATCGCCTGACGTTTCAGCACCAGCTGGTTCCCGGCGACTACCTGCTCAGCCCCGTCTTCCTGCGGGAGCGCCAGCTCGTCGGTGAAGGGGCGACCTTGCAAGTGACGGCCGGCGGCCTCAGCCAGAGTCTCACCCCCGTTTATCCGCAGCCGGGGGCGCCCTGGAACACAATGGAATCAGGCTTCCTGCCCAACGCCGTGCGGATCCGGGCGGGCGAGCCGATCACGCTGCAGTACGCCGCCGGCGCCAAGCAGCCGCTGAAACTCGACGGCATCGTCGCCCAACCACTGGTGGAGCACCGGATCCTGGCGATGGCGGGCCAACAGGTGGCCCTGCTGAAGTCCTTTGCCGCCATCTCGACGACCGTGACTCCCGCAGGTTGGCCGTCCGCTGTGACGTTGCCACCGGGCGGCTCGGCCCTCGTCACCACGTCGGGCTCGGGACACTAGCCGAAACCGTGCGTATGCCTGATGTATGCTCACCTCATGTTTAGGTTCCTCGCCAACCTCTTCCGGTCCGCCGGTAAGGACGCTGTCCTGGCCCGTGGCATTGCGGCGCTGGAAAAAGGCCGTTTCCGTAAGGCCGAACCCTTGTTCCGGGACCTGACGATGCGCTTTCCGGAGGACCGGGAGGCCTACGAGCTATTGAGCTGCCTCTATCTGCGGGAGAACCGCACGCGAGAGGCCCTGGAATTGTTCCGGGAAATGATGGGGGTCGGGGATTCGGCCAAATCCGCCGTCGTCGCCCGGGCCGCCGACGCCAACAGGCACGGTCGCCTGTCAGCCGCCGAGGCGTTGTATCGCGAGCTGACTACACGGTATCCCCAGGAGACGGAGCCTTACGCCCGGATCGCCGACATCCTGCTGATCCAGAGCCGCACGACGGAGGCGGAAGCAATGCTCCGCCAACTCATTGCGATCGATCCCACCCATGTTGCTGCCATCAGCGACCTGGCCGAACTGTTGAACGAGCGGGGTGATCTGGCCGCAGCGGAAGCCTGCTTCCGGCAAGTCCACGGGCTCGACCCCGACTATGCCGTCGCCGTCCGATTGGCCACGCTGCTGACGGCCCGGGGTGCCCCCGACGAAGCTGAAGCGCTGCTCAGCCAAAGCCTGCGCACACACCCGGACGATGACGAAGTGGCCATGGAATTGGGCCTGCTCCTCGCCCGGCGGGGGGCATTCGGGGCCGCTGAGGCGCACTTCCGGCGGGTGATCGCGCTCTTTGCCGAGGATCAAAAGGGCCATCTGCAGTTGGCGGCCGCCCTGACGGCACAGGGACACCTGCAGGAGGCCAAAGTCGCTCTGCTCGCCGGCCTGACGCTGCTGCCGGGCAACGGGGATCTGACGGCGGCCCTCACTGACCTGTCCGAGCCAGACCTGTCCGAGACCTGAAAAGTCAGGATTTGATCTGCATCGAGGCGAAAATCTTATTGGCGAGCGCTTCCGTGAACCGCTGATCGAAGCTGCCCACCGACAGGACATACGACAGCGTCTTGCCAGGCTTGACGTACATGAAATTGAGCACCGGCCGCCCCATCGCCGTACTGGGGAAGCTGACGCCGGCGGTACCGGCCGGCAGGCTGGCGATCGGTCGTACGGCGGCATCCGATCCACTGACGGCGTTTTTGGCCAACCCTGCCAACAGGGCGGCGGCATCCAGATTGTCGGCGTTGTTGAGGGCGTCCACACGCAGGCCGACCGGCTCGTTCAGGGCATTCTGACCCTGGAACCGGCTCAAGGCGAAATAACTCGCCCCCGCTTCGGAACCGTCCGGCTTCTGCGCCAGCCAGCGCCACCCGGATGGCAGTCCCAGGGACACGTGTTTGTCGTGATACGTCTTGAACGCGGGGGCAGGGGTATCGGCCCTGGCCACGACGGTCTTGACGGCCTTGGGGGTCGTCCACTGGGTGAACAGGGGTCCGACATAGCCGCTGACACCCACGCCCAGCAATGCCAGACCCAGCAGGGACCTGCCAACTGACGGTCTCTCCACGTTTACGCCTCGATCATCCGTCTTTTAGAAAATATAGTCCGTTGTCAGAACTGCGGAGAGCCGCCCCGTCACAATGCCGCGGAGAATATCCTTGTTTTCGTCCGTGGCAGCCGTGGCGACCAGGGTGCGGATCGAAAACGCCCGCAGGGCGTCGTGAACCGACAACGTCCCCTCGGCGGAATCCTGGCGTCCGGTGAGCGGGAAGGTGTCCGGCTCCCGCCGGCATTGGGCGTTGCGATTGATGCGCGGGACCTGATTGACGAGCACGTCGATCGGGCTGCCCAGCCGGGCCGGGTCCCGCCCGAAGAGCGCCACCTGCTGCCCATAGGGACTGGCCCGGGTGCCGGGGTGGGGTTTCGACTACCCGCCCGGGATGCTCTGCATCATCATCCCGGCGACGATGAGCACCGCCACGGCGATCAGGCCTGCCCGGACCAGCCATTCCGTCGAGGCGTCGTCCAGAGTGACGCCTCCGCCTTCGACGACCATTTTGTCGGCGTCGCCCGTTTCCCAATATTCCTTGCCCCGACCCCGGTCAACGTCGTCGTCATCGTCCCCCGACCGCGGTGCTGCCAAGGGCAGGGAGTCGCTCCGCAGCCGCTCCCGGCGCCGACGTGCCTCTTCCAAGTCGTCCTGCACCCGTCGTCCCTCCCGTTCGCCTTTGCCGTGTGCAGCACTATGCCACACCGAGCTTCGTGGCCAAAAGCCGCTCCAACGCATCGAAGCAGCCATCCCAGCCCCAGGCATGTTCATCGCGGAGCGAGTCGTCCGGGAAGCCCACATGGGTCAGGGTCACTTCCGTCGCCTCGCCCAGCGACTGGAACACGACCGAGACCATCGTCTCGCCCATCATCTCGGCAAACTCGACGCCTTCCCAAGCATAGGTGAAGACGATCCGCTCGCCCTCGATGATGTCACAGTAAGTGCCAAACTGGACGAGGATCTCGTCGTTCGGATTGCGCATGGACGCCCGAAACTGACCGTCCACCTCAAAATCCACCTCGACACCGAGACCGACATAGCCGTCACCGGGGCAGCAGAACCACCGCACCAGGGTTTGGGACTGGGTCCAGGCCCGGAAGACCCGCTCCCGTGAGGCGGCGAACCGGCGAGTCAATCGCAAAGCGGTTTCGGGCAGGTCGTCGTTCATGGGGTGTTTCCT
>JACMPN010000303.1 GCA_014377495.1 Candidatus Sericytochromatia bacterium | reverse complement strand
GGCATTGGTGGTGGCATGCCCGGCGGTGGTTGGCCCGGTGGCATGCCCGGCGGTGGTTGGCCCGGTGGCATGCCTGGGGGCGGCTGGTCCGGTGGCATGCCTGGGGGCGGCTGGCCCGGTGGCATGCCTGGCGGCGGCTGGCCCGGCGGTATGCCTGGCGGTGGGAGGCCGATGCCGCAGCCCCGACCGACTGCCGTGCCCCAACCGACGCCTCCGCAGCCCACGGCAACGCCAATGCCCTCACCGACGGTGGCACCATCGCCTGCGCCGACGAATGGAGGCGCTCCCAGTCCGGCTCCCACGGCCATACCGTCGAACGGACTCTTTGGCGGCGTTTTCTAAAGCCCTGACGGCATATGGCGGGCGGAAGTAACGGTCTCGGTCTTCCGCCTGTTTTGTCGTCAGGTGTTGGCCATCTGAGCGGGTGCTAAACTGGGCGGACCTTTGAGGAGCCCATCATGCGCGTGCATCATTTAAACTGTGCCTCGCTGTGTCCGCCATTCCGCCGATTGGTCAACGGATCCGGGTCCGTCTTCGCACGGGGCTGCCTGGTCTGTCATTGCCTGGCCATCGAAACGGACGAAGGCATCGTCCTCGTGGATACGGGCCTTGGTCTGCTTGACGTCAATCGCCCGGACACCCGCCTGCACCGGACGTCCCTGGCCGTGATTCAGCCGGTCCTCGATCCGGAGGAGACGGCGGTCCGCCAGCTCGAGCGCCTCGGCTTCAAAGCGTCCGACGTTCGCCACATCGTGCCGACGCACCTGGATATCGACCACATCGGCGGGCTCAGTGATTTTCCCGATGCCGTCGTCCATGTGTTCGAGCCGGAGTTCGAGGCGGCCATGCAGCCCCGCACCTGGCTCGAACGTCGGCGGTATCACCCACCGCAATGGGCGCACGGACCTCGCTGGGCCGTGTATCCCGTTCAGGGTGAATCCTGGTTCGGGTTTCCGACCGTGCGATCCTTGAAGGGGTTGCCTGAGGACATTCTCCTTGTCCCCTTGGTCGGTCACACTCGTGGCCATTGCGGGGTCGCCGTGCGGACGCAGAACCGGTGGCTGCTGCATTGTGGTGACGCCTATTTTCACCGCGACGAGATTCACCGCACGATCCCGTCGTGCCCGCCGGGATTGGCCCTCTTCGAGGCGGCCGTGCAGGCCGACGGTATTGCCCGCCTGGCGAACCAGGCGCGCCTGCGTCAGCTGGCCCAAGCCCATCGCCCGGAGGTGCGCCTCTTCAGCGCCCATGACCCGGTGGAGTTGGCCAGCCTGCAAGTCAAAAACTGACCCATGCGACCGGCCGGCGTTTAGCGTCGGCCGGTCGCATGGGTCAAGGGCTATTCCTTGGGTGTGGTGGACTTGGCGACGTTTTTGGCAATCTGCAACATCGGCTCGATCATGTCGAGCGGGATGGGGAAGATGATCGTCGAGTTCTTTTCGGCGGAAATCTCGACCAGTGTCTGCAGGTAGCGCAACTGCAGCGTCGCCGGCTCAGCGCCCATGTTGGCGGCGGCCCGGGCCAGCGCCAGGGAGGCCTGCTCTTCACCTTCGGCGTGGATGATTTTGGCCCGCTTTTCCCGTTCGGCTTCGGCCTGCTTGGCCATGGCCCGCTGCATGCTCTGCGGCAGTTCGACGTCCTTAATCTCCACCGAGCTGACCTTGATGCCCCAGGGCTCGGTCTGTTCGTCGATGATCCGTTGCAATTCGTTGTTGATCTGTTCCCGTTGGGAGAGGATCTCGTCGAGGACGGACTGGCCGACGACGTTGCGCAGCGTCGTCTGGGCGATCTGCATGGTCGCCATGCCATAGTCGAACACCTTGGTCACGGCGGAGTTGGGATCGACGACCCGGAAGTACAGGACGGCCGTGACTTTGATCGTCACATTGTCCTTGCTGATCGCTTCCTGTGGCGGCAACTCCAAGGTGATCGTCCGCAGATCGATGCGCACCATCCGGTCGATGATCGGCCAGATCCAGAACAGGCCGGGGCCCTTGGGCCCGATCAGGCGCCCGAGGCGAAAGACGACGCCGCGTTCATATTCCTGGACCATGCGGACGCCCATGAAGACGATGATGAGCGCAAAAAAAATGGCGATGAGATAGCCCACGGCGTTACTCCTTGATCGGGGTCACGGTGAGCCGCAACCCATGGATGGCAATGATCCTGACTTTGTCCCGCGGTGGCACCGGCGCAGCGGTGGACCTGGCAACCCACCGCTCACCTTCCACCAAGACGATGCCCTCGGGATCCAGGCTGGTGAGGACTTCGGCGGTTTGACCGATCATGAACTCCATCCCGGTCTGGACAGGTCGCCGCATGGAATTGTAGACGGCCCGACCGGCCAGCAGGCTAAAAATGCCGAGCGTTCCGACCGTCGAGACGATCAGCGAGGGGGCGACGCCCGGTATGCCTTGTTCCTGGTTGATCAGCATCAGTGAGCCGAGCGTAAAGGCGATCAGGCCCCCTACGAGCAGGACACCGAAACTGACCACGTAAAACTCCGCCGTGAGCAGGATCAGGCCCAGGAGCACCAAGGCCACACCGGCGTAGTTCACGGGAAGGGTGCCCAGGGCGTAGAGGGCCAGCAGCAAGCAGATGGCCCCGAACACCCCCGGAAATATCATCCCGGGCTGGGACATCTCGGCCAGGAGCGCCAGAGTGCCGATGCTGAGCAGGATGTAGGCGATGTTCGGGTTGCTCAGGGTATATAGCAAATCTTCCACCCAGGTCATCGGGACGGCTGTCACCGGGACGTTGGCGGTGTGCAGCACACTGGATCCGGTCGTCAGCCTGATGGTGCGGCCATCCACCCGTTGCAGCAACGTCGGGATGTCCGGGGCCAGCAGATCGACGACCTTGTTTGCCAGGGCCTCGGTGGCACTGAGCGAGACGGCTTCCCGGACGGCCCGCTCCAGCCAGACGACGTTGCGGCCGCGCTCGGTGCCGATGGCTTTCAGGTAGGCCACGGCATCGTTCGTGACCTTGGCTTTCAACGTCTTGCCCAGTTCGGCGCCGTCGCCGCCGACGACGCTGGCCGCTCCGATGGCGGTACTGGGCGCCATGGCGGCGATGTGGCCGGCGGCCGTGATGAAGACGCCTGCCGAGGCGGCCCTGGCCCCGGCCGGCCCCACCCAAACGATGACAGGGACGGGGGCGGCAAGGATGGACGCATTGAGCTCGCGCATGCTCTCCATGAGGCCGCCCGGGGTGTCGAGTTGCAGCACGACGGCCTGGGCTTTGCGGGTCTCCGCCTCGCGGATGCCTCGGGCCACGTAGGAAGCGGCGAGCGGGGTGATCGGGCCCTTCAGGGTGAGGTGGACGACGGGGCTGGCGGCCTGGGCCCCGGTGACGCTCAGGCACCACAGGACCAGCGCCAGGAAAAATGCGGGCACGGTTCGTTCCTCCGTTTCCAGAGTTATGCCGGATCGATCGACCCGGACAGGTGCGAGCGGGACCCGATCGCAGACTTCTTAAACACTGTCAGGATACCCGACCCCGACCCCTCGGGTGCCGGGCAGACAGCCTGCCTGAACGGTGCAGCTGTGACTGCCAGTGGCTTGTAAGGGGGATTCGCTTTCGTTAGACTGGTCATCGGCTCGTGTGTCGCATTGCGGGGCCCGGCTCAGGGTCCGGGTGGCGACGCCCGCCCGAACGATGAAGCAACGCAGCGGATACGGTGGATCATGGGCCAGGACTGGATCCTCATCGGACTGATGTCCGGCACGTCCCTCGACGGACTGGATGCCGCGGCGATCCGCATGGGACCGCATACCGGTCCTGTCGGCGAACTGATCACCGCCTGCACGTCCCCTTGGCCCGGGGACCTGGCCGACCGGGTCCGCCAGTTGCTGGCCCACCCCGAAGCCTCATTAGCCAACCTGGCCGCCCTCAACGTGGAACTCGGGGCCGCCCTGGCGGGTGCTGCCGATGCCGTCCGGCTGCAAGCGGGACTGGCCTGGTCGGATATCGACCTGATCGGCAGTCATGGCCAGACAATCTGGCATCAGCCCCACGGCCCGTGGCCGGCGACCTGGCAGATGGGTGAGCCGGCAGAGATCGCCGCCCGGACGGGCGTCACCGTCGTGGCGGATTTCCGCCCGATCGACGTGGCCCTCGGTGGTCAGGGTGCCCCCCTGGTGCCGCTCTTTGATCAGGTGGCCTTTGCCGGTCCCGAACCGATCGTCGCCCTGAACATCGGCGGCATCCCCAACCTCACCTATGTTCCGGGTGGTGGCGACCCGTCCGGGGTGATCGCCTTCGACACGGGGCCCGGTAACATGGTCATCGACCGACTCGCCTGGCATGCCACGGCAGGGAGGCAAGTCTGCGATCTGGACGGCAGACTGGCGGCTAGCGGCACCGTCCGCCTGGATTGGCTGGAAGCCTGGCTGGCAGACGGTTATTTTACGGCCGCACCCCCCAAATCCACGGGGCGGGAGCGCTTCGGCACCGCATATGCGGATCGGTTGTGGGACACTTACCAGGAGTGGCCGAACGACCTGATTGCCACGGCAGTCGCCCTGACAGCCGAATCGATCGCTCGGGCTTTTCGCACGTTTCTGCCCCAGTTACCGGCGGCCTGTGCGGTCAGCGGCGGCGGCTGGCATCATCCCGGGATGATGGCAGCTTTGGCCGACCGGCTGCCCTGTCGGCTGGCTGGCACTGCGGAGTGGGGGATCGATCCCGATGCCAAGGAGGCGCATGCCTTTGCCTGGTTTGCCTGGGGCGCCTGGCACGGCCGGGTGAATCCCCTCTCCCACGTCACCGGGGCCCGTCAGGGTTTGCCGTTGGGCAAGATCGTGCCGGGGGCTAATTTTGGACGGATCGTCAGTCGCAGGTCGGCCTGCGAGGAGCAATAGGATGGCTCACGGAAATCCCAGCAAACTGGTCACTGAGGCGCGTAACCCGCTGACGGACGACCTCGACCTGCGCTCGATCGACGACATCGTCGACCTGATGAACAACCAGGACCGGGTCGTCGTCGAGGCCATCGGCCGCGAACGTGAGAAAATCGGCCAGGCGGTCCAGCTGATCACCACGTCCATGCAGAACGGTGGCCGTCTCTTTTATGTGGGGGCTGGCACGAGCGGTCGTCTCGGCATGCTCGACGCTGCCGAATGTCCGCCGACGTTCAGCACGGATCCCGATCTGGTCCAGGGCATCATCGCCGGTGGCCCGATCGCTCTGATCCAGGCCGTGGAAGGGGCCGAAGACTCGCCGTCCGAAGGGGCATCCGACATCATCGTCTACGAGGTCAACCACCGGGACGTCGTCGTCGGCATTGCCGCCAGCGGCACGACGCTGTACGTGCACGGCGCCCTGCAGGCAGCCAAAAAGATCGGGGCGACGACGATCTTGCTGGCCTGCAACCCGGTCAGCAGGCGGGAAGGCAACCACATCGATCTGGCGATCACGCCGATCGTCGGGCCGGAGATCATCTCCGGCTCCACCCGCCTGAAAGCGGGCACCGCCACCAAGATGGTCCTGAACATGCTCAGCACGATCACGATGATCAAGTTGGGCAAGGTCTACGGCAATCTGATGGTCGACGTGAAGATCTCCAACCAGAAGCTGCGGCGCCGGGCGATCGACATCATCAAGCAGGTGACCAGTCTCGACGATCATGATGCGGCCGCCCTGCTGGACGCCTCCGGCGGCAAGGTCAAGACGGCCATTGTGATGGCCTTGCGTGACATCCAATCCGACGAGGCCGACGCCCTGCTGGCGCATCACAAGGGGTATGTGCGAGCCGTCATCAACGCCAAAAGCGTGTCTCAGTAGGGGCCATGGCGGCCAATTTCCGTGCCGCTCCGAAGCTTTTGATTACCTGAGGGTTTGGCTACCTTTGCGGGCCTTTCAGGTTTACCGGACATTTTCCCTGCGCCTCATTGAAACCTTGCAATACCGCCATGGCCGCTTGCTGGCTTTCAGCCCCATAGGCATAGGTGCAGATGGCCAGCGTGGCCTCCGGCAATGCGTCGGCCAGATACGGGGTGCCGAGCAGCACGAGGCCCAGGGGGACGCGCCGGGCCAGGGCCCGCAGCGGTTCCAGGAACTGGGGCGCCCATCCGGTCAACCCCTGCCATGGCGCCGCCACAGCGCAGATCGTCAGCAGGACGGGGCCGCTGATTGCGGCTAATTCGGTTGCCAGGCCACCGGCATCACCTGACGGATCGAGGGTGAAAATGGACCGACAGCCCGCTTCCTGCAACAAGGCCGTCCAGTATCGGGACGCCCCGCTGTGGTCGGCCAGGGTCAACGTCGTGACCGGGATGTTCGGTCCTAGCGGCACCATCCCGTCACGGTCCCAAAGGACGGTGACAGCTGCATCGGCCAGTTGGTGGGCAAGCGTGCTGCCGCTTTCCAGCAGGTCGGG
>JACMPN010000302.1 GCA_014377495.1 Candidatus Sericytochromatia bacterium | reverse complement strand
ACGCACTCGCCGTGACGGGCCAGTCCATGGCGAAAGCGATCAGCCGACAGCCCGTAGTGATAGCCCAGATAGGTCAGGGTCATCATGCCGATCATCCAGGCGCTGGTCGTATCGCCGGCCGACCAGCCCCAGTCCGGCGTCATGGGCATGACGCGCCAGTCCGGGTGAAGACCTCGATAGGGCGGGTGATCAGAATGCAGGCCATGGTGCCAGTATGCCGATCCCGGCGCTGTCACCGGCAGGCAAAAAACAAAAAACCCATGGCGACTGTGCTCATGTTGGCGCCTAGTCACGTTTCGGCGGTGGCGGCTACACTGTGCAAGGCGCCAGTCAGGGCTCCGACACTTCCGCCAACTGAGGAGACATCTTCGTGACGACTTTGCACCAGACGGCTCAAGACGCCATCGCCCATCTGGCCACCGTCCTTCCGACGGCCCCATCGGCGGGCCTCCAGCACATGGTGACGGATCTGATGGCCACGGGCCTGCCGCTTTCTTTTGATCGCCTGACCGGCAGCCCGGTCGGCTCTGCCCAGGTGCGGGCGGACGGGATCGTGATCAGCCTGGCGGACGTGCCGCTCAACGAAGGCGTCGTCGGCCATGAGCTGGCCGCAGCCCTGTTGGAGACGAAGGGGTGGCCATGTCTGTTTGCCGGTGAAGACGCCGACATGTGGATCGGCCGGCTCCAGAAGACCCTCGCCTCGCTGCTCGACCATTCGGCCGGGGTCGCCCTGCAGCGCTCTTACGCCATCGACTGCGAGCCCTACGAGCAGTTCCTTCTCGACACCCAACAGGCCAGCATGAACCTGCTGAACGCCAAGTCCCCCATCCTGAACACGTTGGACATGACCAGCGAACAGGAAATCGAATACGGCGTCGGGCTGGCGCTGACGGCGGTGGAGCGCTTCTGGCGCACGCACATCGTCCCGGCCGACTTCATGAACGCGATGACTCTGTTCCCCGGGTCACAGGCGCTGTTCATCGCCATCACCGACATGGTCACCGAGGGCACCCCGGCTCAGGGCTGGCCGGCCCGGCGCCTGATGGGGCAGATCGTCGAGCGGATCGACGATTACATGGAGATCAAGGGCGACGTGCGGCCGATGACGGTGCTGAGCCACTTTGTGCCGGCGATCCACCCGGATGACGCCGATCAGGCCCTGGGCAACGTGGCCCGGCTCGTCATGGTGCCGTTGGACACGGATCTGACCGGTGAGCATTCCATCTTGATCCTGCCTCACCGTGACGGCCTGCCCTTCGGCTTCCGTCAGGTGCTGTCCAGTGCCGAGACGATGCAGGACTTTGCCGAGCGGGTCGTGCGGGCGCCGTATGCGGCGTTCTGCCGGGCGCTGGTTCCCGAGTCGTTCTGCTTCTGGCAGCCCGAAGGTCCATCCGAGCTGCTCAGACAGCCGACCCTCGTCTGACGCGGGCACAGTGGGGCACTTCGTTGCAGGCAAAAAGGTGCTCGTCACCGGTGCCACAGGATTCGTCGGCGGACACCTGACCCGCCGGCTGGTGGCGCTGGGTGCCGACGTGCGCATCTTGCGGCGTGAGACCGCACAGACGGCCCATCTGGACGGTCTGAGCCTGGAGACCCACGTGGGGGACCTGCGTGACGGGGATGCCGTGCGCCGGGCAGTCGCCGACTGTGAGCTGGTCTTTCACATGGCGGCGGTGATCAGCCTTTGGTCGGGCGACCGGGACAAGATGATCGCCGTCAACGTCGAGGGCACGGACCATGTTGTGCAGGCCTGCCTCGATGCCGACGTCGGCCGCTTGATCCACACGAGTTCAGTTGCCACGATCGGCATCCCGCCGTTTTCCGAGCGCGCCGACGAGACCCAGGTCTACAGCTGGGACGACCATGATTTCGGCTACATGTCGACGAAGTATGCCGCCGAGCGGAGCGTGCTGGCCACGGCGGACGAACTGGATGTGGTCGTCGTCAATCCGTCCGGCATTTTCGGGCCGGGCAGCCTGGGGGCCCTCGGGCCGCTGCTGCGGCTGCTCAAACGGGGCTGGCTGCCTTTCTACCCCTATGGCGGCTGTAATTTCGTCGACGTCCTGGACGTGGTCGAGGGCCACCTGCTGGCAGCGGCGCGGGGGCGGCGCGGCGAGCGCTACATCCTCGGCGGGGACAACCTCTCCTGGCGCGAGTTTTCGCAACTGATCCGCATTTACTACGGCCAAAAGAAGGCGCTGCCCATCGGCGAGACGACGATGCGGACGATGGCCCGGTTGGCGGGACTCGTCTCCCGGCTGCAGGGCCGCAAACCGGTGCTGACCTCGGAGATGGTCACGCTGGCCAATCTGGATCTCTACTACGACTGCAGCAAAGCCAGCGCAGAGCTGGGATTCCAGGCCCGGCCCCTGGCGGAGCGCCTGTACGAGACCCTGGCCTGGTATGAGGAGCACGGCTTTGACGGGCGACAGGACTGATCGGCCGCCCGTGTGGGCGGCAGCCGGCATTGCGGCGGGTTTACTGGTGCTCGTGTCCCCCTGGCTGGGTGGGATCGCCGCTTTGCTGTGTCTGGGAGGCGCCGTCTGGCAGTCCCGCCGGCCTGCCCCCGTGCCGAGTGTCCCGTCTTCCGGCGACCTCTCGGTGCCGTGGCAGGAGCCGGGCATGGACGGTCTCCGCCAAGACCTGCTCGCCCTGTGGGAGCGGGTGCATGGGAGCTGTACGGGCCTGGACACGTCGATGCTGCGGCTGGGGTCCCGCGTCGACGACTGGGGGCGGCTGCTCGGCAGCAGCGCCGCAAACGTGGATACGCTGGCCCGGGTGACGTTTGCCGTACGGGGCGACCTGGACTCGGCCGTCCGGTCCCTGACCCGGGAGATCCAGCACCTCGCCGGCTGGCAGACTGCCTGGGAGGATGCCCGTGCCGGTCTGCAGCGGGCCGCAGGGGCGCAGGCGGCCCAATATGAGGACCTGCAGGCGTGGCATGCCGTCTGGCAGACGACGGAGGCCCATCGGCACACGGTCCATCAGGCGGGTCGGGCCGTCGTCCTGCCGGATGCGGGGCAGGTGCCCGCCCTGCTGGCGGAAGCCCAAAGCCTGTCCACCCGGATCGGGGCGATCGCCGGCGAAGCCGGACGCCTCGGCAAAGCAGGGTGGTCCGTGTCCCTGGCCGCCACCGAGGCCAACGACGCCATCGCCGCCTGGTCCCGGCGGGCGGAAACGGCCCTGCCATCCTGGGATGCGGCAGCCCGCAGTGTCCAGATCTTGTTGGCGGGGGTGGCGGCAGGGCCGGTGCTGACCGTGCCGACGGCCGCCGCGGCCCCGACACCGTTGCCGGCGCCCGCTGCCTGGCAGTTGCCGGACCTGGCGGCGTTGATCGAGCGACTGGACCGGGCCAGCCACGAAAGTGAACTCAGCGCCGGCCTGTCCGAGGATGTGGCCCGCCAACTGGTCGCCTTGCAGGACAACACGGGACGTCTGGCCAAGGCCCTGGCCGATGCCCGGCACCGGGCCAGCGAGTTGCTGATCCTGTCCGGCTACGTGCGGACCCGGGCGGCGGCGCCGGCCTGCCATTTGAATCGGACGGTCTGGTGCATCACTGACGGCAACTGTGAGCGCTGCCCGCTGACCAAACTGGATGAGGCGGACTTTCCGGAACTGCTCGGCACCAGTGCGGACCGTCCGCAGCCGAGGGTGCAGCGCACCGGGCGGACCATCAACCTGGAACTCTGAACGCGGCGGGGCGGTTTTGCTGCACCGACGCCCAGTTGGTTATAAGCCGTGAGGTGAGTCAGGACCAGCCCCCCACGTCTCATGAGCCAATGGCGCCGAATTCAGCTCCTGCCGTACCTGCCGCCAAGTGGGTAGATGCCGGTCCATCAGTGCCGTGAAACGATCGTTGTGATGCCGTTCCAGCAGGTGGGACAACTCGTGGACGATGACGTACTCCAGGCAGGTCACTGGCTTCTTGGCCAATTCGAGATTCAGCCAGATGCGGCGGGCATCCACATTGCAGCCACCCCATTTGGTTTTCATCCGCTTGATGCCCCAGTCGTTGACCGTCACGCCCAATCGGGCCTCCCATGTCGTCAACAGCGGCGGAATGAGTTCACGCAGGCGCTCGCGGTACCAGCGGTGTAAAAGGCGCGCTCTGGCAGCCGTATCCGACCCCGAACGTAAATGCAACTCCAAAACGCTGCGCGAAGGGATCACGGCGGCCCCTGCACTCGCCAGTTCGACGATCCGAAGGCGGTAACGTCGTCCGAGGAAGTAGTGACTTTCGCCATCAACCATCGTCCGCTTGGATTGTCGTGGCTGCGCCTTGAACTTGGCTTGTTGACGCTTGATCCAGCCCAGTCGCCCGATGACTGCCAAACGCACGGCGTCATTGGACACCGCCAAAGGCGCCGCCACACGCACATGCCCGTTGGGCGGGTAAACCCCCAGATGCAGATTTTTGATCGCCTTGCGGACGATCGAGACCTTGATGCCGCTGACGGTGACTTCCTGCGTTTCAGTCATCACGCTGGTTGTGCGCCGAGTCGACGAAAGCCTCGGCCCATGCCTCGTCCCCATTCAGTTCCGCTTTGACAGCCAGCTTGACCTTGCGACGTTTGAAGGTGTTCTGGCGCCAGTCGTCCTGGACGCTGGCTTCAAGCGCCTGGATGACACGGATCGCCAGCGCCTCGTCCTTGCCGAGAAAGTCGTAGAACGCCCGTTTTTCCTGCGTGTCGAAGATCTGGGGATAGTCCGCGGCGCTGGGACCTTGTTTGACCTGCTTGGTCAACTCGCCAATTTCCTGCAGATATGCCTGATAGTCGAGGGCCTGCCGCTTGCGCTGAACGATCAAGGCGTCGAGCAGCGTGGACATCCTGTCGTAATACTTCGGGTTGATCGGCGTTTCATCGATGATCAGCTGGCGCACGTTGTTCTCAATGGTCTCCGACACCGCTTTTTCGCTTTTTTGGATGCCCGGTGGCAGGGCCGACACGGCCGTCTCCACCCCCCGCTCAACGATCAACTGCACCAGGGACAGCTCATCGAAGGTGGAGACCGCCTCGCTGTCGTCAGCCCGGATGTACGTGTCGATCAGATGCCGCATGGCGGGCTCGTAATGTTTGAGGTCGATGGCATCGGCACTGTGGTGCTTTACCTCGTTGCGCAGGTTCTCGTAAAAGGAGACCTCGGCCTTGATCGCATCCGCCTGCCCGACGCTGTAACCCGCCTCGCTCATTTCCCCGGCTAGGTTCGCATAGGCCCGGACGAGCGATGCCCTCGCTGACGCCCTGGAAGACCTTTTCGATCTGCTCGTCCAACTCTTTGCGGTCGGTGATGATCAGGATGCGGGCATCGCGGACGTTTTCGCGAATCCACTTGGCCAGCCAGACCATCGTCAGGCTCTTGCCCGAGCCCTGGGTATGCCAGATGATCCCGCCCTCACGCCGCCGGACAGGGTCCTGGGCAGCTTTGACGCCGAAATACTGATTGTGCCGGCACAGCTTTTTGATTCCGGCGTCGTAGACGGTGAAATCGTGGATCAGCTCCAGGAAACGGGCCTTGGCACAGACCTGCGTCATCGCTGTGTCGAGCGGGTTGCCGCCGGAGCCGTCCTCTTTCCAGGAGAGGTAATACTTCTCTTGCGTTTCGATCGAGCCATAACGCAGGCCCTGGCTGTCATTGCCGGCCATGATCCACTGCATGGTTGAGAAAAACGGCTCGATGAAGATCTTCTTCTGAGTGTCGAGGTTCTGGCGGATGCCCTTCTCCACCGAGACCGAGGACTTCTTGAGCTCCAGCACGCCGAGGGCGATGCCGTTGACGTAAATCACGATGTCGGGCCGCTTGCCGTAAGCCTTGGTGTCAGCGGCCGCTACGGCCACCTCCTCCGCAATGGCAAAGTGGTTGCCGGCAGGATGCCGCCAGTCGATCAGCCAGACCGTCTGCGTGTTTTCACCGACGTCGGGCTTGACCTTCACGCCGTATCACAGCAACTCGTAAACGGCTTTGTTACGGTCGTACAGGCTCTTGCTCGTGTCGCCGGCAGCTTGGGTGCACTCGTGCAGCGCCCGGGTGATGAGCGACTCCGTCACGCCCTGCTGGCTCAGCCATGCTCGCAGGAGCTGCGGCTCGACGTTGGCATTGCCCGCCCGATCGATCCAGTTGCCCAGGTAGTCATAGCCCAGCGTGTCCCGGAAAAGGGCGACCAAACGCTGCTGGGTCTTCTTTTCGCTATCGCCGATGCTGCTCATGTCGGTTCCCTGGCGACGTCTCGGTGGTCTGAATGGCGTCAACGGGATCCCGCAATGATCAAGCGTTGGCATGTGAGGGCGATATAAGTCTGCCCGTCTGGCCAGCGTTTGGCTATGGCCGCCGCAAGGTGGCACAGCAGGCTGGCCGACCTTCCGTGTTCAAGATGGTGTATTGGCCTAGCGGGGACGGTATCATTATCGAAAAAGGATGAGTTCACAGCCTTGCTGCTGACCCGCTGACGATCGTACCTGGGCCGTGGGGAGGAATTTGGTGACTGCGTCTACCGAAGCTTGCCTTGGCACTTGCCCACCCGCGGATGCAGAGACCGCCGCCGGCACCGTGTACCGCATTGTCAAGGACACGCAGTTACAGCCTGACGACTTTGTCACTGCGGAAGAGGCCAAGACATGGCTGGGCAAAGATCCCTGCTTGCGCAAGGGCCTTTCTCTGTTTCGGAACAAGGACGAAGCCTGTGTCCATGCTGACAACTATCAACGCCTAGGCCGATACCTCGCCATTGGTACGTTGATTTCGGACTATGGGCGGACCAAGATGACCTTGGGCAGTCAGCCATCGCATACAACGTGGTGGCCCACTGCTGAAATGGACCGCAGGTTGCCGTTCGGCACCGTTGAGGCCGTGACATGACGTGGGATCTCCAGGGCCATCACCTTGATCCAACCTGGATCGGCGCATTTACGCCCATTGATGTGCTCTATGCGTTCGAGGGCCCCCAAACTTTTACGTGCCGCAACAGTGAAGGCAATTTGCTGCTTGCTCATCTTTGTGATCAGGGGCCGGAGGCCTTTCGATACCTGGTGGTGCCAACCGACGGATCCACGGTAGACGCCTTGCGGTCAGGGGCGATGCCGACACGGAATGCGCTGTTGCAGCCTTGGACCTGGATCATCGATCAGTGTTTCGACGGGTCCGTCCGAGCCGTCTGGCAAGTCAATCCTGCGGACCTGCCGGACGATTGCTGGCCACGCCCGGGTGCGTACTTGTGGCCAGCCTTTGGCCCTTTGTTAACGGTGAAGCTTAGCGGAACGGAGTTGACGGCTCAGCGAGTCACGCCAGCTGTGATGAAGCGCCTCATGGACGGGGTGACGGGTGCGCTGAAAGTGCTGCTGGAGCGGGGCCTGGAAAGACTTCAGCCTGGTGAAGTGCTGTTGGGATCCTTGAGACGACTCTTTGAACTGCCGTTGGCAGCCGTCGCATTCAACAGCCTCGAAGTGACCTTTGCAGCCCCGGTTTTCCCCGATCACACGACGCAAGCGGTTGACGGTGCACGGCACCCAGAAGCGGAGTTGTTAAAACTCGCCGGTGAGATGCTTCAACTTGGATTGCAGTGGCTGCATGCCGATGAGCCTGCCAACGTGGCGATAGACGCAGATTGGCGGGCGACCGTCGAGGCACTGGAGCAACTCACGCCACCGCTCAGAGGTCTTGTCACGGACGTGGAAATTGGCGGTCGCTTGGTGGGCCGACGGGTGGGCCGCCCATTCACCTTGAATCGGCAGGCCGCACAACGGGTGCGAGCAGAGATGCAGCGCGTGGTGGCTGGTCATACATACTTTGCTCGGGAGGGTTTTGTTCAAGAGTGCGATAGAGATCGCCTTAGTTTCAGCCTGCGTGACGCCGAAAGCAATGAGATCGCCCGCTGTGCGTTTGAAGATACCCTTTTGGACGACGTTCTCAGCGCTTTGGTCTCAGATGATCCATATTTGGTTGTCGGTCAGCAGGCCCTTTCGAACCGTCAGGTGACCGTCACCTCAATCGGACCCGCCGCCGCTCTGTGATCGGTCAACGCTGCGACATAGTTAGACCAACCGTATCCTCCCGGTCAGCAACTCCTGCATCAGCCCCTGCTTGAGGTTCCGGGTCTTGTCACGACGGGCTTCGAGGGCAGCGATCTCGGCGTCCATGTCGGAGTGGACGGCGGCGACGACCGGGTTGCCTGGAAGAAAGCCCACGATCGGCAAACGTCTCGTCCCTAGTCGTCCCAGTGCTTGACCTCGGCCGGGAGGAAGTCCATCTCCAGCCCAAGCCGGTCAGCAAGCGCATGTCCGGCCTCGATGAAGCGGTCATAATCGACCGATTGCACTTGGTCATGGTTTTTAACCCAAAGTGTCCAACCGCCGTAGTCAGGTTCCCAGGCAGGATCCAACTCGATCCCCGTGGGGATCACCGGCGCCAGATCCGCAAGAAAGGCATTCAGGCGTTGGTGGTGCTCCGGCGCCGGTCCCGTCTCGGTTTCTAGCAATGCCATTTTCAGCCCCTCCACTGCGATCCTATCACGGTCCCCAACTGCCTCAATACGCCACTTAGCGTTGCAGCATCGAGGAGCCGGTGATCTCCGTAGTCAGCCAAAGACCGGTAACGGTAGAGGCGATTCAAAAGCGCCATCGACAAGTGCTTCTGATACGAGGCCCGCAAGTGGGTGCGAACGAGTGCGTGCATACGGCTATGGGGCCAGTGGCCCCGATCGGCAGGCGGCGTGTGACCACGTTGAATCAGGAGGCCCGTTAAAAAGGGGTAAAGGCTAAAGTAGGCCCGGTTGGCCGCGGCTGGCAAGTTGCCGGCGTCCAACTCCCGGCGAGAGGCTTGCCCTGCCAACTGCGCTTTTTCAAACCATAGTGAGGCGTCGATCGTCATTGGCTAACTGCTTCCGAAATGATGCGAGAGGCAGACTAGCACAGGATCAGACGCCCAGCCGATGAGCCGGACCCGGGATTGCCGCCCCGATATTGGTTCCCCGGCTCTCCGGTACACTGCGCTGATATCGCTGTGACCCATCACGCCGCCGCAGCCGGTGACGGGGTGGCCCACGCTCAAGGGCTTACCGAATTGAATGTTCGGCAATCCCCAAGGAGGATGGACGATGCAGGCACTGCTGAAACAGGCGTTGGATACAGCGACGGCCGCCGGGGCCAGCTATGCCGACGTGCGTTGGATGGACCGCCAGTCCCAGTCCCTGGTCATGCGCAATGGGGACGTGGAGACGATCAGCGAGACGCATTCTTTAGGGTTCGGTGTGCGGGTGCTCTGCAACGGGGCCTGGGGCTTTGCCAGTTCAGCTGATTTCAGCCCGGCGGAGATCGACCGGATCGCCGCCCAGGCCGTCGCCATTGCCAAGGCCAGCGCCACCGTACGGACACGGCCGGTCACGCTGGCGCCTGTTGCGCCCGTCCAGGCCACCTATGTCACGCCCTTTCGCATCGATCCTTTTGCCGTGCCTCTGGCCGAAAAGCTGGCCCTGCTGGAAGCGGCGGACAAGGCCCTGCGGGGCGAAGCGACCGTCAAGGTCGCCCATAGCCTGCTGATCTGCCACAAGACCCACAAGATTTTTGCCAGCTCGGATGGGGCCTGGATCGACCAGACGATCGTCGAGTGCGGTGGCGGGGTCTCGGCCACGGCAGTGGGTGCCGACGAGGTGCAGGTCCGCTCGTACCCCTCCAGCCATGGCGGCAACCTGGCCACGGCAGGCTGGGAATATGTCGAGGCGCTGAATCTGGTGGCCGAGGCGCCACGGGTGGCCGCCGAAGCCGCCGCCCTGCTGACGGCCCCGACCGTGCCGCCCGGCGAGCAGACGGTGATCCTCGGATCCAGTCAGCTGGCGTTGCAGATCCACGAATCGATCGGGCATCCCACGGAGCTGGACCGGGTCCTGGGCACGGAATTGAGCTTTGCCGGCGGGTCGTTTCTGACGCCCGGGGCGCTGGGGGAGCTGCGCTACGGCTCGGACCTCGTCAACGTCGTCGCCGATGCCACCTGTGCGCTGGGCCTGGGCACCTTTGGCTACGACGACGAAGGCGTGCCGGCCCAGCGGTCGCATCTGATTGAAAATGGCCTGTTCACCGGGTTCCTGACCAGCCGGGAAACGGCCGCCACCCTGGACCAGCCGAGTAACGGGACGATGCGGGCCCAGAGCTGGGGCGATCTGCCCCTGATCCGGATGACGAACATCAACCTGCTGCCGGGCGCCTGGACGCTGGACGGCCTGATCGCCGACACGGCCGACGGCATTTTCATGGACACGAACCGCAGCTGGAGTATCGATGACCGGCGGCTGAATTTCCAGTTTGCCTGCGAAGCGGCGTGGGAAATCAAGGACGGCGTCAAGGGCCGGCTCTTGAAGAACCCCCTCTACATGGGCATCACGCCCCAGTTCTGGGGCAGCTGTGATGCGATCGCCGATGCGGCCGCCTGGCAGATCTGGGGGGTGCCGAACTGCGGCAAGGGCGAGCCGATGCAGTCCATGCACGTCGGGCACGGCACGTCTCCGGCGAGATTCAAACGGGTGAATGTGGGGGTGGCACGGTGATCAGTGAAACGCAGGCCCTCGAGCTGCTCGACGGCATCATCAAACTGGGCGGGGGCGACGAGGTCGAAGCTGTCTTGGCGGGCATGGACCGCGGGCTGACCCGTTACGCCGACAACCAGATTCACCAGAACGTGGCCACGACGGACGCCTCGCTGATCCTGCGCGTGGCCGTCGGCAAGCGGGTCGGCGTGGTGACGACGAACAGGCTGGACCCCGACTCGGTCCGGGCCGCCCTGCGCCGGGCCAGGGAACTGGCCAGCCTGCAGCCGGAGAACCCGTTCTTCGTGGGCTTTGCCGATCCGCAGCCTATCCCGCCGATGGTGGCGGCGCACCCGTCCACGTTGGCGGCGACGGCCCAGGACCGGGCGGAGCTGATCCACGTCCTCGCCGGCATGATGCGTAGTGAGGGGCTGAGCGCCTGCGGGCGGGTGAGCACCACCAGCACCCTGCGGGCGATCGTCAACAGCCGTGGTGTCAGGGCCGTGGCCCCGATGAGCGAAGCGGACATGGTGGCCGTGGTCAGCAGTCAGGATGGCGGCACGGGTTATGCCTCCCGGGTCAGTCCCAGTTTTGCCGCTTTGGGCGTCGAGTCGCTGGTCAGCGAAGTGATTGAGACCACCCGGCTGGCGGAGGATCCCGTCGAAGTGCCCATCGGCGCCTACGATGTCGTGTTGTCACCCTATGCGGCGGCCACCCTGGTCGAGTACCTGTCCCACGCCGGATTTGGCGCGCTCAGTGTCCTGGAGGGTCGCAGCTTCCTGAGCGACCGGATGGGTTACAAAATCACCGGGGACCGCATCTCGATCTGGGACGACGCCCGTGACGACGAGATGCCGGGCGAGCCGTTCGACTGGGAAGGCGTGCCGACCCGGCGTGTTCCCCTGATCACGGGGGGCACGGCGATGGGGATGGCCCACGACGTGACGACGGCAGCCCGCGACGAGGCGGTGTCCACGGGTCACGCCCAGCCGTCTCCGAACGGGGAAGGGCCGGCGCCGACCCATCTGGTCATGGCCCCGGGCGAGTCCCAGTTGGCGGATCTGGTCAAACAGGTCAAAAAGGGCTTGCTGGTCACCCGCTTCCATTACACCAACCTGGTGGATCCGAAGCGGACGCTGGCCACGGGCCTGACCCGGGACGGCCTGCTGATCATTGCGGACGGTGAGATCGTCGGTGCCGCCCGTAACCTGCGGTTTACAGAATCGATCCTGGATGCCTTCAGCCGCTGCGAGGGGCTGACGGCCGAGACCCGCATCGGCGGCGAGTTCGGCACACGGGTGAGAGCTCCCGGCATGCTGCTCCGCCAGTTCCGCTTCAACGGTCAGGCAGGCAGCTAGCTCTCCCTGGACACTGGGCATGCCCGTTTGGACGAACGGGCATGCGACCCCGTGTGATGGGCCCGCGTGGCCACTTGCTATACTGGACGACCACGCACCTGTGCGGGTTGACGTGGGCGTGTGGCCGGCAGCAGCCGGTTTTGGGGGAGCGATGCGCCGCATTACCTTTGCCGGATGGCTGTTGGGAGCCGGGATGGCCCTGTCGATGGCCTGTTCAGCTGACCAGCTCAAAACCATTGTCGGTGTCATCCAGCCGGCCCAAGTCAACGGCAAGGGCGTCGTCAGCGGTCGCGTCGTGGACCAGACGACCCAGAAGCCCGTCGCCGAGGCGCGTGTCACCGTCGGTACGGCGAAGGCCGTGACCACAGCGGAGGGTGCTTATGCCGTGTCCGGCCTGGTGCCCGGGACGCTGTTCCTGAAGGTCGAAACAAACGGCTACCAGTCTTTTTTCGGCGAAGTCAAGGTCACCGACGGCACGACCCATTTTGATATCCCGCTGAAGCCGCTCGGCTCATCGCCAACCGCCAGCCCGGCGTCGCCATCCAGCCCACTGTCGCCGGTTACGGGCCCGGGCGGACCATCCTCACCCACACCCGCACCCATGGGTGGGCCCAGTGATGCCACGGGTTCGGCCAGCGTGGCGATACCGGCGCACAGCCCCTCGGTGGGCGGAGGAAAATAGCATGACGACGCACTTGGTCCGCGAGACGTTTGCGGTTGGGCCCCTGGGCTGCAACTGTTCGATCATCGGCAATCCGGCCACCGGCGAGGCCGTCATCGTCGATCCCGGCGCCGAACCGGACCGGGTGATGGCGGCATTGGCCCGGCTCGGCTTCCGGCCCGTGGCCATCCTGATCACCCATGCCCATTTCGACCATGTCGGCGGTCTGGCCGAGTTGCAGAAAACGACGGGCGTGCCCATTCACATGCACGAGGGCGACCGGCCGCTCTACGAAAACCTGGACCTGCAGACCTCGCTCTTCGGGATGGCCCCCATCCAGACGGCGAGGATCGACCGCTGGGCCGTCGATGGTGATCGGGTGACGTTCGGGGATCTGGTGGCGGAGGTCCTGCACACGCCGGGTCATACGCCGGGGTCGTTGAGTTTCCACGTCAACGATGCGACACCGCTGCTGTTGACGGGCGACACCCTGTTTTCCGGCTCGGTCGGACGATCGGACCTGTGGGGCGGCGATCATGACACGTTGATCCGGGCCATCCGGGACAAGCTGCTGGTCTTTCCCGATGACGCCATCGTCGTGCCGGGCCATGGTCCAGAGACGACCATTGGCATCGAACGGCGTTACAACCGCTTCCTGCGGATCGAGGACTGATACCGGCTGCAGTCAGGCTGACTGGAGTCGTGTGTTACCCTTGTATGGGTCCCCACTAGCGGGACCTGGCGGCTTTGTGTCCCGCCTTGCGGTGTCGTGACGCCAAGCCGGGCAGTGCCCCATTGGGGGAACGCCGAGTTTGTGGACACGGGTCACGTTTCAGGGATGGCAGGAGCGACCGATGGAGTCCGATGCGACGTTGGAGTCGGCTTTTCAGCAGGAGCTGCGCCGGCGGGCCAAAATGTACTACCAGCAGGCGTATGGGCGGCAAGCCCAGGGTGCCCTCGAAGAGGCCATCGGCCTCTATCAGCAGTCTCTGGCCCTGTATCCCACGGCCGAGGCCCACACCTTTCTCGGGTGGGCCTACAGCTTCATCGGGCGTTACGACGACGCCATTGCCGAGTGTGAGCGGGCCATCGCCGTCGATCCCGAGTTCGGCAATCCCTACAACGACATCGGCGCCTATCTGATCGAGCTGGATCGTCCGACCGAAGCCATCGAGCACCTGCAGCGGGCCCTCGTTGCCAAGCGCTATGACTGTTATCACTATGCCCATTTCAACCTGGGGCGGGTGTACGAGGCGTCGGGTGATCTGGCCAGGGCCCGGGAGCACTTTGTCCAGGCGCTGGTTTTGGCCCCGGGCTATCACCCGGCTGAACGGGCCCTGCAGGCAGTGGAGCGGCGTATCGGGCGCCCTGACCCCCGGGAAGCCTGAGGGCTGGGTCAAATCCTCAGTAAGCCGTTGTAAGACCACGGGGGGGATGCCAGGCCGCAGCCAGGCATCCCCCCCGTGACGTTGACTGGACGTTTAACTGGCCGGCAGCCTATTTGTAGGCCTGCAGCTCCATCGACGAGGTGATCGCACCCTGGTCGGTCGTGGCCTGGATGTCCTGTTTGACCATGCCCACGTCCGGGGCATACCAGGCAACGATTTCGCCCTTGCCGTCCGGGAGCTTGTTGACGATCTTGACGGCGTCGAAGGTGCCGGCTGCCACCGTGACTTTGTCTTTGGCGCCCTGCATGGCTTTCGCCTGACCACCACCGGGGCCCTGGGCGGGGTTTTCGCTGCCGGCGGGCATCTCTTCCGGTTTGACGGTCTGGGTCTGGGTCTTGCCGTCGGTGGTCGAGGTGATGGTGACGGTGCCGTCGGCGTTTTTGACGACCTTGTTCGACAGGGTATGGTTTTCGCCACCCATGGTCGAGATGATTGTCACGCCGCTGTTGTCCTTGCCGGCCTCATCGATTTTCCAGGTGACCGTGCCTTCATCGGCTTTACCGGCACTGTTGGAGCGGACTTTATACGTCCAGGAGCGGCCAGCGGCAAAGGGCATATAGCGTTCGTCCAGGGTGACGGCATCGGCTGCCGGGGTCTGGATGCCGCTCCCCGCCAGGTTTTGGGGGGGCAGCTTCCGGACGGTGGGCGGCGCCATGGGCGTGCCGTGCGGGTTCGCATCGTAGGCCGGTGGAATTTGACCGGGCGGCGCGGTCGACGTGGCGGGTTGGCCACCACAGCCGGCGGCCAACAACCAGGGCAACAGACCGGCGGTCGTGAAACGGCGGACCGTGCGGCCGATCGGGATGGCTCGGGTCAAAGGTGATCCTCCCCATACGCCGTCCGGCAATCGCCGGCAACGGCGCCTTACATGTCGCGTGCAGTCTGGAGGCTAGCACCGGGGACCGGCAGCCCGCATTGGCCGTAACGTCCGAGAGGCTGCGTCAGTGAGGCTCATGGCGGCTGCTAAGGCGGCTGCACGGGGCGGATGTGCGTCGTCCGCCCCACGCAATCCAACACGGAAGATGTCTTGCTGCTTGCCCGTTAGCGAGAGTCGGTGTATATTCCCTGGACGTCGGGACGTAGCGCAGCTTGGTAGCGCACCACTTTGGGGTAGTGGGGGTCTTGGGTTCAAATCCCAACATTCCGATTTAGCAAAAAACAGAATTTAACTTTTTAAACTAAATCTGATTT
>JACMPN010000301.1 GCA_014377495.1 Candidatus Sericytochromatia bacterium | reverse complement strand
CGCCGGCGTCATGGGCGCCGGCATCGCCGCCCATCTGGCGTCGGCCGGCATCCCGGTCACCCTGCTGGACATCCTGCCGCCAGGCGGGCTGGCCGACGAAGACCGGGCCAAGGGCCTGACCGAGCAGAGTCCGCAATGGCGCAACAAGTTCGCCAACACGGGCATCGAACGGGCGTTGACGGCGAAGCCGACCTCGCTCTTTTACAGCAAACGGGACGCCAAGCTGGTGACGGCCGGTAACACCGTGGACAATCTCGACCTGATCGGTGCGGCCGACTGGGTGATTGAGGTCGTCCCCGAGGTGTTGAGCATCAAAAAAGCGACCTACGACATGCTCGAAAAGCATGCCAAGGACACGGCGATCATCACCTCGAACACGTCGGGGATCGCCATCGCCGAGATGATGGCCGGCCGGCCGGAAGCGTTCCGCAAGCGGTTCTTCGTCACCCACTTCTTCAACCCGGTGCGGCACATGAAGCTGCTCGAGTTCGTCGTGGGACCGGATACCGACACGGCCACCGTGGCTGCGTTGGCCGAGTTTGGTGAAACGACGCTGGGCAAAGGCATCGTTTATGGCAAGGACACCCCGAACTTTGTGGCCAACCGCATCGGCGTGTTTGCCATGATGGCCGCCATGCACCACATGGATGCCGAAGGGCTGACCTTCGACCAAGTCGACAAGATCCTCGGCCCGTCGACCGGACGGCCGAAATCCGCGACCTTCCGCACGGCCGACATCGTCGGCCTGGACACGATGGTCCATGTCGCCAAAAACGTCTACGACCATTGCACGACAGACGAAAAACGGGACACATTCATTGTGCCCGCCTATCTGCCGCAGATGGTCGAAAGGAAGTTGCTCGGCCAAAAGTCGGGCGCCGGCTTCTTCAAGATGGACAAGAGCCCGGACGGCAAAAAAGCCATCCACCGGCTCGACACGACGACCTTCGAGTACGTGCCCACCGACAAGGTGCGGTTCGATTCCCTGGGCGAGTCCCGGGAATTCGACGAGGTCGGCGAGCGGACCAAGTTCATCGTCAATTACGACGATGCGGCCGGCCGTTATGCCTGGGCCGTGCTGCGGGACATGATCGTCTATAGCGCGAACCGCCTGGGCGAGATTGCCGACGACATCGTCAACGTCGATCGGGCGATGAAATGGGGCTTCAACTGGGAACAGGGTCCCTTTGAGACCTGGGATTCGCTCGGCGTCGCCGAGACGGCTGCCCGGATCGAAAAAGAAGGCATCCCCGTGCCGAAGGCCGTCCAGGCCCTGCTGGCAGCCGGTCTCAGCTCGTTCTACAAGTTCGACGGGGCCGACACACTGTACTTCGACTTGGCGACCAAGGCCTACAAGCCGGTGCCGCAGTCGGCCCGGATCATCGACTTGGCCGCCCTGAAGCGGGCCGGCAAGACCGTCGCCGAAAACGACGGGGCCAGCCTGATCGATCTGGGTGATGGCGTGCTGTGCCTCGAGTTCCACACGAAGATGAACACCCTCGATGGCGACATCGTGGCGATGATTAATCAGGCCGTGGAAATCATTCCCGCCAAGGGTTACAAGGGCCTCGTGCTTTCGAACCAGGGCGAACACTTCTCCGCCGGGGCCAACCTCGGTCTGGTCGTCATGTCGATCTTCTCAGAAGCTTGGGACGAGATCGACATGATGGCCCGGGAACTGCAGGACGCCATCCAGAAGCTGCGTTTTGCCCCGTTCCCCGTCGTAGCGGCACCCTTTGGCTTGGCCTTGGGTGGCGGTACCGAGATCTCGCTGGGCTGCGACCGGGTCGTCGCTCATGGTGAGCTGTATATGGGTCTGGTCGAAGTCGGTGTGGGCGTGGTCCCCGGCGGCGGTGGCTGCAAGGAGACGCTGCGGCGCTTCTTCATGGCACAGCAGGCGAACACGGCCAAAATGGACAAAGCGGGCCTGTATGCCATCTGGGAGCCGGACCGCAGCAAGATCGGCGGTCCGATGCAGGTCCTGCAGAAGGCTTTCGAACAAATCGGCATGGCCAAGGTCTCCACGAGTTTCCGTGAAGCGCAGGAGTCGGGGCTGCTCAGCCGGACAGATCGTCTGGTGATGAACCGTGACCACCTGACGGCCGAAGCGAAAGCCGAAGTGCTGAAAATGGCCGAAGGCTACACCGCACCGGAGCCTTTCACCTTCCGTCTGCCGGGTATTGGCGCCTTCACGGCGTTCCAGAGTGCCCTGGCCGACATGGAGATCAAAGGTCAGCTGCTCCCCCACGACAAGGTCGTGGCCACCCAGCTCGCCAAGGTCCTCACAGGTGGCGACACCAACTACGCTGTCACGCTGACGGAACAGCAGGTACTCGATCTGGAGCGTGAGGCCTTCCTCAACCTTTGCAAGACCGAGCTTACGCTGGCCCGGATCCAGCATATGTTGCAGACGGGTAAGCCGCTTCGCAACTAGCTACCAGCGTAAAGAAGCCCGCTGCATCGCAGGATGCAGCGGGCTTCTTTGGTGTTTAAAAATTTTGGACAAACGCCCGGCGGCGGCGGTGTTAGGGCTGTAGCCGATTGAACAGGACGTTGGTGCCCCGATGGTCCAGGGTGAAATTGTTCATAGCGGCGATCCGACCGTTCTGTACGGTATAGACCACGATGAGGAGCCGTTCGTTGCTGACTTGGCCTTTGACCTGCTGCTTCCTGCGGACGTCCAACACCTGGTTGCCGGCAGTGCGGAACATCCTCACGTCGTCCCTGGAATGGTCTTTGATGAGTTGGCCGTAGCGGGTCAGCAGCTCTTCGGCGCCCGGTTTGTCGGTGGCATGGACCCGGTGACCGCTTTGATGCCAGACGACATTTTGGACGAGCAGGTCGCGACGGATAGCGTCGGTTTGCTGGGTGGCAAATGACTCCTGGAAACGCTTGACCAGCAATACGTGCGGATGAACTGCCGGGGCTGCCGCGGCTGTCGGATCCGAGGCCAGCCGGGCAAATGCCGGTTGGCTGCGAAAAAGGCGTGGCAACGCAGCGATGGCGCCAAAGCGCAGGGCCTCTGTCATGAACGTGCGACGATCCAATGTGCCTGTCCTGTGCGTTACAGATGCCCGGCCACGTGCGCCAGGGACTGGGGCTAGCCTATCACAGGGACAGTAACCGTGTTCCCGGTGTGGTCCAACCGGGGGACCAGCCTCACCGTCAAATGGCGACCACTTGGTGATCGGGCGTCGGTGACATGCTGCGTGCAAGCGGTTGCGTCGATGGGATACGGGCTGGGACGTCGCCGCTATCTCTCTGACTGCTCGGTGACCCAGTGCGCCCTGCCACGGCCTATCGGATCGACCCCGTCACCGGGGCGCTCACGAACATCGGGACTCCGGTGCCGACCGGAAAGGATCCGCGTCGGATCCCTCCGGCAAGTTCATCTACGTTTCGAATTGGACCACGGGGAACATCTCGGAGTGTCGCATTGACCCGGCGACGGGAGAATTGACGGTTGTCAGTCCAAGCGCCGCCCGGACGGGGGCGTAAGGGGTCGCACTTATGCCCCGGGGAACGGCACCGCTCACCGAGGTGCCCACGTTCGCCCATGTGGCCCACCACTGGGTCATCGTGGCATACGCCGCTGCAAACGGCACGGTTTCTGCATTCTTTGTCAATCAGCTCATGGGTGGCCTCACGGCAATGGGTTCAGCCATTGCAGCGGGGGCGGATCCGGGGGCAAGTTCCGTTGCCATTCATAAAACGGGGAAATTTGCCTACGTCACCCAAATCATCTCGTCCAACATCTCCGTATATGTCATCGACCCTGTGACCGGTGGGCTCACAAGCGCCGGGACAGTGGCTACGCCGGCGTGGCCCGAGAGCATCACCACCACGTCCGAACTGATCTAGGAGGCGCCTGCCAAGCAATCGCCACAGCGAGCGGTGACGCTGCTTTAAGCATTGGGCAGGCAACGCCTTCACACGCAGGGCATCAGAAAAAGTTTATGCCCTGGGATTGCTGACTGTACCGTGTCGATCGGCGAGGGGCGCTACGCCGGACTTCAGCTGGGTGGCGGGTCACTCCTCGTGATGGGTGAGCGAGCGTGCGACGTAATGCGGGTGCCGTGTGTGGTAATAGGCGATTTGCTCGGCCGACGGCTCCTGGTGCATTTCCCGGCATTGGCGCAGGATCTCCGGCACACACGCCGCCTCGTCCGGCAGCAGGTACAGGCGGGCATCGGCGAGATCCCGGCTCAGGGCCCCCAGCCGGAACCAGGGGACCGAGACCATCGCCATCAGGGCGGTGATCGCCGTTGCCTGGGCACCGAACTTCACACCGAGCGCCAGACCCCAGGCACTGCCGGTCGTCGTCCGGGTATCGGCCAGTCGTGTGGCGGCAGCTTCGCACCAGTTGAGCTCGACATGGATCAGGCGTTGTCCCCGCTGACGGGACTCCCGATCGACGATCGGATGACCGGTCAGGCGACTGAGGGCCTGGACCCACGGACGGATCGACCGGGTGCCGACGGCAAAGCCGTCCCACTGCCACCGCAGCGCATTGGACAGACCGACGAATCGTTGGGTGATGACGGCCAGGTCCGTGTATCCCAGGGGCTGTGACGGCAAGGTGGGGATGTCGATCCCATCGTCACTGGCCGTGCCCAACAAGACTGCGCCACTCTGGATGTAGGCGAGGGCTTTGGCGGCGTGGCGCTCCTGGGCGTTGTACTCCTGCAACCGGGGCAGGGCCTGCAACAGCACGGCGGGTCTCGGATCGGTGGGCTGAAGACGCTGGAACCGCTGCAGGCAGCGCGCTGCCTGACGAAAATCATCGATCGCCAAAGCGGCCTGGGCCCAGTCGAAGTACAAGTTGGGCAGGGAGTCGCCAAGGCAGGCTGCCGCAGACCGGTAGTGCGAAAAAGCGCTGGCATAGTCGCCGGACTCGTGACAGGCGGAGGCAAAGGCGAGGTGGGCTTCGGGGGCATCGGTGCGGGCCACGACCCCGGCCAGAATGAGGAGGGCGGCCTCACGGGCGCCACGTTGCTGCATCAGTCGGCCCAGGTCCAGCGATGCCTGCCAGAGGTCGGGGTCGAAGGTCTGGGCCGAGCGAAAGGCATCCAACGCACCCGCCTCGTCGGCCAGTGCGAGGCACCGATGGCCGTCCCGCCAGGCATTCCGGGCTTGATGGTGTCGCAGTGAGATCAGTTTATTCTTCAAGGGAATGGTCACCCCACGACTACAATCAATCAAAATACTAGCGCGATTGTGTCATGTTTGATCATTAACTTTTATGTCGATGGCGCTTATTTAGGCGTCAGGCGGCACAGAAGCGATAGACGAGCTCCGCCATTACCCGGGTCCCCCACGTAAAGGCGGAAACCGGTACACGCTCGTCATGACCATGGAAAAGTGAAGAGAATTCTAACTCATCCGGCAGGCGCAATGGGGTAAATCCGTATGTCTTAATTCCCAACTGATCCAACGCCCCGGCATCCGTGAATCCGGCCACCATATACGGGATCACCCGGGCACCCGGATGGAATTCCGGCACAATGGCCGTGATCGCCTCATACAAGGGGGTGTCTGTGCTTGTTGTGACGGACAGGAAGCTCCTCTCGACGGTCAGTTCGATCTCGGGACCGACAACACTTTGTAACTCGCGGAGCAAAGCCTCGGGTGTGCTGCCGGGGACGATCCGGCAATCCAGGTAACAGGTGGCGACGGAGGGGACGACGTTGATTTTCTGACCGGCGTTGAGGATGGTCGGATTAGCCGTATTGTGCAGGATTGCCCGGAATACCTTGGCTCGGGCTTCCGGGACCAGCTTTTGTAGGATGAAATCGCTGAATGCCGGGATCAGGGCCCCCTGAAGGACCAGGTTCTTGGGGAAATCCATGCCGGAAGCGACTTCCTGTAGGAACCGGACGGCGATCGGCGTTTTGTGCAGGGGCAGCAGGGTGCGGTGGACCTTGTCGATGGCGGCGGCAAGCTTGGCGACGGCATGGTCCTTCGTCGGCATCGAGCCGTGACCCGGCGTCCCACGGGCGATCATCCGCATTTCGGCAAAGCCCCGTTCGGCGACCATGACGGGATAGACGGCTTCTTTGTCCAGGTGGAGGGTGAAGCCCCCAACCTCGTTGAGCGCATAGCCGGCCCGCAACAGCTCCGGCCGGTTGGCCACGATCCAGCGGGAGCCGACCCAGCAGCCCGCCTCCTCGTCGGCGAAAGCTGCCAGGACGACATCCCGGTTCAAGGGCACCTGCAGGCGGTGCAACAGGAGCACAGTCATCAGGCTGTAGGCCGTCATATGTTTCATGTCCACGGTCCCACGCCCCCACAGCATGCCATCGTGGATTTCGCCGCCAAAGGCATCATGGGCCCAAAACTCGGGCTCGTGAGGGACCACGTCGGTATGTGAGCTGAGGATCAGGCCGGGCTCGCCGCCGCCGGACAGGCGGGCGATCAGGCTGACCCGGCCGGGTTCTGGCTCGACCCAGTCGGACGGGATGCCCTCGGCGTCCAGCACCCCTTTGAGGTAGCGGGCGGCGGCGATTTCGTTGCCGGGCGGATTGGTCGTGTCCAGCCGCAACAGGGCTTGGAAATGTCCCAGACTCTCCGCCGCCACCGCCTCCCAATCCAGCTGTTGCCAGGCTTCCGCCGTTGTCGTGCCGCTCATGCCCGCCAACGCCGTCCGAAGTTCTGCAGCAGTTGGGCCACGGCCGACAGCTTGCTGCCGGGACCGCCGAGCATGACGGTCATCGCCCGGCCGATGGCCAGAGCGGCATCGTTATGGGGGAACCACCAGAGGTCCTTGCCACGGCTGCGGTCGACGAGGATGAATTTCGGGTACACCAGCTCCTTGAGGCCGATGTGGCTGTTCGTCACCCCGATGCCACTCTCCTTGCGGCCGGACCAGGGGGCATTGACCATGGCGCCGGTGAAGCTGTGGTTATTGATCGTCACCACACCCGTGTGCAGGTGGTGGGCCAATGCCTGGCCTCGGGCCAGGTCCTTGGTCCATACGCTCGCCGTCAGGCCGTAGGGGCTGGCGTTCGTCAGCCGGATCGCCTCGGCAGCATCGGTGACCCGCACGATGGGGAGCAGGGGACCGAAGGTTTCTTCGTGCAGCAAGGCGGCATCGGCCGGGATGTCGGTCAATACCGTGGGACCGATCTGTCCGGCGGGTTGAGGCGCCTGGGCGGCCACCTTGGCGCCAGCCGTGGTTGCCTGGGTCAGATGGCGGGCGATGATGGCGAGTTGGGCTTCGTTCTGGACGGGACCGACGGTGGTCGTGTCGAGCTTCAGCACCCGGTCCCGCACCCTGGCGATGAAGGCGTCCGCCACACTGGCCTCCACGTAGACCCGCTCGATGCTGGCGCAGTTTTGGCCGGCGTTGGTGAATCCGCCCCAGACGATCCCATCGGCGGCCCGATCGAGATCGGCATCCGCCAGGACGATCGCCGCATCCTTGCCGCCCAGTTCGACGGCGCAGGAAACGAAGCGCTCCGCACAGCGGACGGCGATCTCCCGACCTGCTCCCACGGAGCCACTGAAGCAGACGTGGTTGACCTCAGCGGCCACCAGAGCCCGCCCCACCTCGGCGTCACCCTGGACGAGCGTGAACACCCCTGCCGGCAGAGCGGCAAAAAGGTCGGCGACGGCGTGTCCGCCCAACGGGGTGTTTTCCGAGGGTTTGAACACGACGGCGGTTCCGG
>JACMPN010000300.1 GCA_014377495.1 Candidatus Sericytochromatia bacterium | reverse complement strand
TCGGCTGAAACTCGGGCCGCCGGCCATGGGTCGCAGCGGTACCGCTGGTCAGAAGCTCTTCTTGGGACATGGTCCCTCCCTCTATCGACCCGATCGGCAGAGAGGGGTCGTCCCGCCCGGATCGGTACTGGCAAAACCGCCAGGGCTCACCCTGTTTATCGTCCACCCACTGGGCAGACGGGCATCGCCTGGCTTAAGTGTGGCAATCTAGCGCATTGCGAGCAGAACAACAAGGTGCAACGCCTTGGAAACAGTGCATCTAGCACAGCTGCACCCACTTTGGCCGACCAACGGCCCGAGCCTTGCAGAATCGGGCCAAGGCCGGATCCGGAGTTTGACGCAGCCCGGCAACATCGCCCGTTATTCCGCTGCCCCGGAGGCTGGGCGCAACAGTAATTTTCCGACCAGCCAGTGTGTCCGGCGCGCATCGGCCGCCGTCCAATAGGCGAGCTGCCGGTCCACGAGGCGCCCCACGGCCGCCACGTCGGCACCGGGCACCGTCACCGTTTCGCCAAACCGCCGTTCCCAGCGCCGGAAGAGACTGCCCGTGCGGCCAAAGGCCGTTTCGTACAGGGCGTAATAGCGATCCAGGGCCTCAGCCACGCCGGACTCGCCCGGTGGCCGCATGACCCCGTCCGGATCCTCTTCGGTCAGATAGGTCTCACCGGCCATCGACAGGCGCGAGACGCCCATGCCCCGGGTAACCCGGAACAGGTCGGCGCCTTCCTGACTGGACTCGTCGACCAGCTCGGCCGTCATGGCGGCGGCCCAGTCCGGGGCGGTGGCGACCTTGGCGATGCGGGCATCGAACGCAGCCCGTCCCGTCGTCAGCGCCGCCAGGACGCGGCGGGCCTGGGGCGATTGGCGGGGCGTGTCGTCGACCACTTCCTTCAGGCGTTTGACGAAGTACTCCTCGCTCAGCAGGTGATAGTTCGTGACGATCGTGATCCCGATCTCCCGGAACGGCAGCGGTGGCCGCCGCAGACCGCCCAGAGTGACGAGCCATTCCTTGAACGACTGCAGTTTGGCATCGAAGAAAAAGTCATAAATTCCGACCTGCACCGTGTGGACCTGATTGGCCACGTCGGCGGCATAGTGCTGGAACGCCCCTTCATGGATGACAGCCAGCGTCGGCATGTCCCAGACAGCCGCCGAGATGGCAAGATCGGTCCAAAGCTGCGCCGACGGCACGGCAAAGGTTTCGATGTCGGCGGGGATGGCGAAGTGGCGCGGGTCGTGCTTCAGGACGTCGGGGTCCTCGCTCTTCCGACCCGGCAGCAGGCCGTAATGGGCATGGGCCTGGGACGTCAGCCCGGTGGACCGCCCGATGGCGAGGATCATCGGATCGATGGGCACGAGGCCGCCGTCCGCCAGCCGGACGGCCCGGCCCCGCTCGTCCCGCAGCACCCGGGCCTGATTCCGCGCATCCAGATCCGGCTGCGTCGCCGACAGGGCCAGCAGGTCACCCCGGCGGGTCGCTCGGGTGGGTGCCACGTCGAGCCCCCAGACGGAGGCCACCGGATTGAGGCCGAGAAACGTCTTGAATGCCGCCGGCGTAAACGTCGCCTCGCCGGGATACCGGGCCAGGAAGCGCGTCCGCAGCGCCACATCGGGAAGGGCCGCCGCTGTCCGGTAGAAGCGCGCCCGGAAGGCCTGCAACTGGCCGGCTGGCACTGCCGGCTGCAGGCGGGCCAGCCCATCCGCCGCAAACACGTAACGGGGCAGGGCGGCATGGACGGAAACGCCGTAGGCACCGGCCGGGGGGGCGATACCCAGCCCGAGGGCCAGACCGGCCACGCCGCAAGCGACCCGACCGCGCCAGGCAAGGATGGCATGCAACATCGCTCAGACCCCCAGTCGCCCAATTATCGACCCATGGTCCCACTGATGACACGATTCTGGCCACTTTTGCCACGCGGGGGTTTGGTGATGAGAGGGGATGGGAATACGACGACCGCGGTGCTCTGCCAGCAGCCGAAACGCCCACCACCAGGGAATTTCCTGGGTTCAGCGTCCGGGGCGGGGGCCGACACCACCCAGCATGGGTCTCGTTGGATGGGCCCCCCTGGCATTAGCCCAAGGGCTTTAGGAGGTCACACATGTCCGGAAAGCCGACGCTCAAGACAGGCCGTCTGGTTTGTCCGCCTCAGGCCCAGGCGCAAGCCACCCTGGTCCTGGAGCGGCATCAGCCCGCTACCGCAGCGTCCGCCTTGGCAGGCAAACCCGACAGTCAGTCTGCCGCCCAGCGCACCCTGCATCAGGCGATGCTCAACAGGTTGATCGGTTCAGCGTCCGTCTACGGCCATCTGCGCGGCAACGGGTTCAACGCGGCCTGGAACTGGCAGCCGGAGAACATGCCGCAGGCGATCCTGAACCTGGCCATCCACCATGTCGGGGACGGTCCCCGCCTGGGGATCATCCTGCGCAGCGGCACGGGTCGGGCGCCGTATGAAGAGGACCTGCTCCAACAGGGGTGGCACGTCCTGATCCTGGACCCCAGTGCCGTCGTACAGACCCCGCAGGACGCCATCGACTCGATTTTGGCCGCCTTGACCCAGTTGGCCGGCATCACCCTGGGCATGCCCGCCCGACCGTCCGACGACGACGACGACGAGCAGACATACAGCAGCCCAAACTCGCTGTTCCAGCCACTCGGCAGGCCACGGCTACCCACACGGCTGAGCCGGCTCCTGCAGATGGGTGTCGTCTCCATCTTTCTGGCAGGTTGCTTCGCCTTCGGCATGCAGGTCGCCCAGGACCGGCGGCTCTCGGCCGCCGGCTGGGGCGGCGGCATGGCCTTTCGGGCTCGCATCGCCAACATCGCCCTCAGCCCTGACGGCCATGCCCTCGTCTCCCTGATGAACGGTCACAAGACCTATGTGCCGGCCCATGCCCTCCGCCGCGACCCGAACCGGCTGCATCAGCTGATCGTCGCCTGGCGCCAGGGCAAGCCGCTGACGCTCTTCACGACAGCGACTCAGCACCGTGAATACGGGCGGCAGGTCGGCATCAAGGATTTGACCAAACATCCCCCCGGACCCCAGTCCCTGTAGGCTCGCCGATGGGCTTCGCCCTATCGGGCGGCGGGACAGGGTTGCCAGCAGGGGGCAAAGGGGCGTGTAATAGAGATCCGTACTGGCGGTTCCGAGCCTTCGGTCGATGTTCCTGACGCACTTTGGCTATACTGTGCAAGGCTGTCAGCCAACCACTCTGCCTCTGGCGTTCTGTAAGGATTTTATCCCTCTTATGAACCGCACCATCGCCGTGGCCAGCCAAAAAGGCGGCGTCGGCAAGACTACGACCGTGGCCAACCTTGCGGCATGGTCGGCACTGCTCGGCAAGCGCACCCTGGCGATCGATCTCGATCCCCAGGGGAGCCTGACGCTGTGCCTGGGTCAGGACACCGAGGGCAACACCCTGGGCCTCGAACAGGTGATGCTCGAGCGTCTGCCCATCGACAAGGCGGTCCAGCCGACCTTTATCCAGGGCCTGGACCTACTGCCGGGCAACATCACGACGGCCGCCGCCGAACGCAAGGTCATCGCCTCGATCCGGGAGCCGCGGCAGCTGCGCCATGCCCTGGACCTGATGGAAAAGCCCTACGATTTCGTCTTTATCGACACCCCGCCGGGCCTCGTCGGCCTGAGCAATCTGGCCCTGGCAGCGGCCGACTCGCTGATCGTGCCGTTGCAGTGCGAGTTCCTCAGCCTGGCGACCCTGGCCCGACTGCTCGACACGATCGGGGAGATCCGCAAGTCAGACAACCCCTGGCTGCAGCTCGAAGGCATTCTCGTGACGATGTACGACGAGACGGCCAGCTACTCCCAGCCCATCGTCCGCCAAGCCTGGGAACAGTTCCGCCACGAGCTGTTCGAGACGATCATCCCCCGTCTGCCCCGCCTGAGCGAAGCAACGGTGCTGGGCCGGCCGATCGTGCTCTACGACATCCGCTCCAAGGGGTCCGAGGCCTATCTGAACCTCGCCAAAGAACTCCTGCAACGCTACGTGTGAGGAAATAGGCGCCCATGCTCGAACTGACCCGCAAATTTCTGGCCGAGATCCCCAATCTGGGTGCCCTGATGGACCAGGTGGTCATCGAGACCGGCGTCAACGTCAACAACTTCGAAGAACTGCGGGTGGCCCGGGAAGAGGCGCGCGACACGGTGATGAACCGGTTGCGCGAGTTCCAGGGACTGCACCACATCATCCAGTTTCCCGAGCTGATCGAGGCCGATCCCGTCACGGGCAAGCCCGTCAAAGGCGGCTACATCGAGCTGAACAACATCAGCACCGGCAAGTCCGTGCTGATCCCGATGTTCGTCTGGACCCAGTTCATTGAGCACGACAACATGGAATTCACCGAGACCATCGTGAATCTGGGGAACTCCCGGGTTTCCGATCGGCCGATGCCCCTGGACTTCTCGGCCGTGTTCAACGTCATGAAGGGGGCGACGATCCCCGCCGACGTCATCCAGGAAATCCAGGCGAGCGCGCCGCAGATCCAGGCCGTCATGCAACGTGTCCAAGCGGCCCGTGGGTAGGAGCGAACGATGAGTGAACTGACCCTCGACGCCATTTTGCGCGTCGCTGTCGACAAAGACACGTCCGACATCCTGATCAAGGCGAACTGCCATCCCACGTTTCTGATTCGCGGTAAGGCGGTCCTGGAGACGACCTTCCCCATCCTGAGCGGCGCCGAAGTCCGGCGCATCCTCTATAGCATCCTCACGCCCGAGCAGATCAGGACCTTCGAAGACGACCTGGACTTCGATCTGTCCTTCGAGATCCCCGGCGTCAGCCGCTTCCGGGTGAACCTCTTCCATGAAAAAGGCGAAGTCGGCACCGTCATGCGGGCCATCAAATCCGACGGCATCCGCACGACCGAGATGCTCGGCCTGCCGCCGGTGCTGCGCAAGCTGGTCGTCGAAAAACAGGGGCTGATCCTCGTCACAGGACCGACAGGCTCCGGCAAGACGACCACCCTGGCCGCCATGCTCGACTACGCCAATGCCTGGAAAGACGGGCACATCGTCACCATCGAGGACCCGATCGAGGTGATGTACACGAACAAACGGTCGGTCATTACCCAGCGGGAAGTCGGCAACGACACGAAGAGCTTTTCGCAGGCGCTGCGGGCTGCCCTGCGGCAGGCGCCGTCGATCATCCTCATCGGCGAGATGCGGGACCGGGAGACGATCGAGTCGGCGCTGAAAGCGGCGGAAACAGGCCACTTGGTGCTCTCCACGCTACACACCAACGACTCGGTCCAGACGATCAACCGCATCCTGAACGCCTTCCCGCCACAGGAACAGGAACCCATCCGCATCCAGCTCGCCAACGTCCTGAAAGCCTGTATCGCCCAGCGTCTGGCCCCACGGGCCGACAAGCCGGAACGGCGTATCGTCCTGGACCTGCTGATCAACACGGCCACCGCCAAAGAGGCGATGCTCAAGAACAAAATCGACGACCTGTACGAAGTGGTCCGCACGGGCTCGTTCGACGGCATGCAATCCACCCAGCAGGCGCTGCTGGAAGGGTATCGTCAGGGCATGTTCAGTGCCGAAACGTGTATCGCCTACTCGAACTCGCCCAATGAGATGATGCAGTTGTTACGTTCAGCCGCCCGCGGCGGCTAAGCGCTTAGGCTTTCGGTAAAAATGCCGAAGCCTGATGCATGAGAGATGCCCTCCCTGTGACCGATTTGCTCGCCCCGCCCTCGTTTTTACGCGGCGTATTGGCGCTGGACGGCTGGTCCCGGCTGCAGCACGTCTGGGACGGGGTCCCCGCCATCGCCGCCGGGCTCTGCGAGTCCCGCCACGCTTACGACTGGGACACCCTGCGGCTCTCGACGCACCGGCTGATCACGACCTTCCCGTTCGACACGAGCCTGCTCCCGCCCGGCGGCAAGACTCTGCTGATCAACCTGATGCACCGCCGCCTGGACAGTTGCCTGGACATGGTCACCCGGGCCCGCCTCCAGCGTCAGGCGTACGACACGGGGGCGGTGCCGCCATCCCCGCACGGGGCGTTCAGCCCGATGCAGGTGCTGAAGTCCATCGAAGCGCACGTCCTCGGCCTCCAGCAGTCCCGCAGCCTGCCGGCGATCACCAAGGCGATTTTCGGCCGGATCAACGGCGACGACAACCTCGAACTGCTCAGCCGCATGCACGGCGAGATCAGTGCCTCCGCCCGTGACACCCTGTGGCCCACGTTGCTGGAGTGGGTGCTGGCCCTCTCGTTTCACAACGATCCTGTCGACCTCTGCCTGATGGACGTCGAGTCCCTGATGGGCAGCCACGACGCCATCCAGCTGATCCATGACACGATCAAGGGCGATCCGCCGTTAAAGGTCGCCGAAGCAGCCGTTCGCCTGGCTGAACGCTTTCCCGATACGGCGATTGTACCCTCACTCGCCTCCCTGCTCGCCGGGCGCTATCCGAACCACTTGAAACGCAGCATCGCCATGGTCCTGACGGCCGTCGGCGACTCGACGGCCATTGCCCACCTCGTGCGGATCACCTTGTCCGACACGCCGGATTTGATCCAGGACGGCCAGCCCTTCTGGC
>JACMPN010000299.1 GCA_014377495.1 Candidatus Sericytochromatia bacterium | reverse complement strand
TGCCACCCAACGGCACCGTCGTCTCGTCGCCCACGACGCTGATCGTGCCGACCGGCTTGGCCGGAGTCATCAACGTTGCATCGTTGATGGACGTCCAGAGGGTGTAATCACCGTTTTTGACGCCCGTCAGCGTGGCGCTGGCCGCCGTCAGGCTCGCCGTACTAAAAACCGTATCCGTCGCCTGATCGATGAGCCAATAGCGGTACCGGGTTGGCGTCGGCAGATACGCCGGCGGGGTGACGTTGATGGCCACCGAACCACCCGTTCCGGTTCGTAGTGGGACCGTGAGGGAAATAACGAAGGTAGCGGCACTGCTGACGGTGACGGGGGCGGACTGTACCGCTGCTCCCGTCTGAGTAATCGAGTTATTCGCCCCGTCTTTGGCATCCACCCGGATGAAGTAACTGTTACCCACTGGCACTCCGGTGAACACGATCGTTGCCCCACCTGCAAACGGGGTATTCGAAGCCGGAACGCTTAAGAGAGTGACCGAATCACTGGCCCTGTGCAGAGATGCCGTGTAAGTGACGACATTAGCGGCCATCTTTGGCGCCGCCAAAGTCGCCATCAAAGCGGGACGGATCCGCAAGGTAATCGTTCCGCCAGCCTGAGGTGTGACGGCGTAGCTGGCGACCGTCTCAACCTGGCCGGGCTGTGAGACGGGTGAAGTGACGCACCCGGTGATGGTCAACGACGTTAATGCCACTAGACCCAGTTTCCAGGTTCGCCTCATCATGGGACTCCACTCCACTACTGCCATGACGGATTCCCCGTGTATGGCGTGCCATTCTGGACCGTCACGTTACCCTGCACCGAACCTGTAGCCGGCACCGACCACGCCCCATCATTTGCTTCCTGGCGGCCCTTCTGGGCGTTCATCCTGGCATCGACCGTCGCCGTCGAGGAATCGTTGCTGGTCCATGTCCCATCAGCAGCCACATGACGGCCCTTCTGGGCGTTCATCCTGGCATTGACCGTCGCCGGCGAGTTATCAGTGCTGGCCCATGTCCCGTCAGCCGAATTATGGCGCCCCTTCTGGGCGTTCATCCGGGCATTGACCGCCGCCGTCGAAGAATCGTTGCTGGCCCAAGTCCCGTCAGCCCCATTTTGGCGGCCCTTCTGGGCGTTCATCCGGGCATTGACCGTCGCCGTCGCAGAATCGTTGTTGGCCCAGGTCCCGTCAGCAGCCACATAACGCCCCTTCTGGGCGTTCATCCTGGCATTGACCGTCGCCGTCGTGGAGTCGGCAGCGCCAAATGCCCCGTCGGGCCCATGGCGTCCTTTCACGGCGGTCATCCTGGCGTTGACCGTAGCCGTCGCACTGTCGGTCGAACCGAATACGCCGTCGGCAGCATGGCGGCCTTTCACGGCGTTCACTCTCGCGTTAACCGTGGCGGTGGCAGTGTCGGTGGCAGTGATGGCACCGTCCGACGCATGACGGCCTATCATGGCGGTCATCCTGGCGCTCACCGTAGCCGTGGAGGTGTCAACGACAGGGGGCCCTGCACCGCCACCACCACCGCCGCCACCGCCACCGCCACCGCCGCTGGAGTAGTCGACCGGTGTTTCAATACGGCCAATGCCGCCTGCGGCGGTGGTCAGGATCAGGGTCTGCAAGCCGATTGGCGCGTCTTCGGGGACCTGGATCACCACACTGGCCGGGCCCCAGAGCAGGATGCGTGTCGGGTTGCCGCCGAGCGTCACCGTGCCCGGTGCGGCCCCGAATCGGACTCCGACGATCTCAACGCCGGCGCCACGGGCGGGACGGGGCTTCAGTTCGTTGATAAATGGCCCGGTGACGACGACTGGGACAGGGCCTTGCGTGACCGCCGCGCCCGACGTATTCAGGCCGAGGTTGATCGTCGCCGGCAGATCTTTGATCGGGACACCGGTGACGGGAAAGCGCCATGACCGGCCATCGGCTGCCGTCGTGGCGAACCCGCCGGCAATGGTCAGCACAGGCGGTTCGACCCGCACGTTGGCGCCGATCACCCAGATACTCGGCATGACAAAGAGTCCACCTTCCTGATCGTTGTCGAGGACGGCGTAATTGCAGCGCCGCACCAGCCCTTCAAAGGCGCCACGGGCGATCGGGGATTCGATGGTTTTGATGATGACGTCCAACATCATTCCGCTGCTATCGAACTGAGCAGCCGTCCGCAGGGACGCCGTCAAATGACCGTCACCGTCCAATTGCCGAACCGCCTCAGCCGTGGTCGTAATCAGGCTTGTCGCATCCCGGAGCAGAGATGCCAAGCGCTCCCGAGCGGCCGGCGTGGCGCTCAACGACATGACCACCTCAGCCACCTTGGGAAACAGCGACACCGTCACAATGGTCCCCGGCACCGTGATAGGCAGCGCCAGCACTCCGCCCGGCACATTGCCCCGCACCTGGGTCAGCCCGTGCAAGATCACCTGCCCGGAGTCAGCGGAGATCAACAGCACTTCCTCATCAGGAAGCGGCACCGTCAGCGCAATCTGATAACGGCCGGACGCGTCGGTGACGACCGCCGAACCGAGTTCCCGCCGGGTGATGGCGGAACGGGCACTGACCCGGGCACCCGCCAGCGGGACGTTCTGGGCACCAAGCACCTGGCCCTGCACCTGTCGGGGCAGACTGGCGCTGATGATCGGGGTGCTGCCAGTGCGCACGGCAACGACGCCACCGGCCTGACATGCCGTCAACGACAGCATGAGGCCGGCCGCTAGCAGGCAGCGACGCCACATGGGCTATACCTGCCCGGTTTGCGGCAGTTGCCCTGGGCAAAAGGTCGTTCGTTTCATGTCACGTGCTCCTTGGGGGCGACTGGTACCCTGATCCGTGCAGGCGCAGGGCTTAAGGGATCCGCCGGAGATACGTCAGGGAACCACCGCCCAGGCTACCCAGTGACGTCAGGTAAAGTTGACCTGAAACGGTGACCGCCACCCGGTTCGGCGACTCAAGCGCCGTCGCCAGCGGCGTCGCCCCTGTCAAGGAGTCTGCGCCTGTCGCCGTGCCATTGCCGGCCAGCTTGTAGATGGTGGTTTCGCCGGCCCCGACGAACTTGACGAAATGCGAGGCGTCCGAGAAGTAGATGTTGCCGGCCCGATCAACGTCCAGGCTGGTGATCCCGGCCGCCGTGGCAACCGTGGTCCCCGCCAAAGCCGGCTGCCCGATGAGTGGCACCGGGCTGATCGCCGCCGGATTCGACGGCTGGTATGTCGCTTCGTCCGTGCCGAGGACGACCCGTTTGACGTCGGTGCCCGTGGTGTAGAAGAGGTTACCGTATGCGTCCGTCGCCATGGCGGTCACCGCGATGCCGGGGGTGGCAATGTCATACGCCGTGCCATAGGCCGTGCCGTCAAAAGTGGAGCGCCGCACCTTGCCGGTCACCGTGTCGTACCAGTAAAGATTCCGGGCCTCGTCGGTGGCGATGATGCCGACGTTGGTGGCCGAGCGGGCCACGGTCGAGGGCTGCCAAATGCCGCCGGAAAGGACGCTCGACCGAATATCGGTCCCCGTCGAAAAATAGGCCCCGGCGAAATTCGGACCCACCGTCCAACCGGTCACCGCTGCACCCGCGGCAACGGCAGTGGTGACGACGAAGGGGGTGCCAGCGGCTGCCCGCTTGATGTCCGTCCCGGACAGGAAGAACACGTCGTTGAGCGAATTGACGTGCAGCGGACCAGCAATGGTCTGAGCCGCAGCCACCGGGGTCTCCAGGGTGCGGGCGGCCAGGTTGACGTTGTAGACCGCAGCGATGACGCCGGTGGCACTTGCGCCACCGACCGTCGAGGCCGGCATCGAAGCGAGACCGGCACCGGTGTCGACGGAGAACGCCCACACATCATGACTGCTGGCCGTAGCGGAATTCAGGCCCTCCTGAACGGTGCTGAGCTGGTAGGTGATGCTGGCATTCACCGGATTGGCAATCGACCGTCGTGAGCCGTTGTTCACCAGAGAGACACCAGACTTGTCGGCAGTGGCCAAGGCCGACGTCCGGCCGGCGACAGAGATATTGCTGGTCCCGGTGCCGGGCGTGCCGTCGAGCAGCGGCAAATTGACCACCAGATGGGTGGTGCCGCTGCCGCTGACGTTGGTGTAGGTCGCCGTCCCCGTGGCGATCGTCACCGTGTTCAGGGACTGGATGGCCACGCCGCCGATGACGATCGAGTTGGTCTGCCCGGGGCCCGCAAAGGCGTTGGCCTTGATGTAGTAGCTGCCGACGGGCACCAGGGTGAAGTTGCCCGTCGTCGCCGGCCCGTTAATGATCAGGGGCACCCCGACTTGGACGTTGGTGCCGTTGTCGTGGAGCGTGACCGAGTAGTTGTTGACGCTATTGGCCGCCCTGGGAAGAGCGGTGGTCCGCAAGCCGGCCAGGGCACTCAACCGGACGGTGATCGTCGAGCCGTTGGCGACCCCGACCGATACGGTGGGCACGCCCGCAGCGTCCGGAATCGTCGCCTGTGGGCCTACAGGCTGACAGGCGGCCAGCAGGACCGACATCAGGACTGTCACGATTACACGGTGGTTGCGACGGGTCATGTTCAACTCCTCGTTTGGAAACCGGGGGCCTGTGGCACTCGACGGCCAGGCGCTCCCTCAGGTTCCCCAGTTATGGCTGCGGACCGGCGAACTGTTGGTGTGAGGGCCCCAAGAGCCCCAATCCCTGACTTCGACTGGAATCGCTCAGGCCCACATGGTCCTGATGGTTCCAGTCCCCATGCCAACCTAGCAAGGACTTCACTCCCTGGCTGTCTGGGCCGTCACAGCCCAGATCACCGGCCCCCCTTCCGACTGCAAAGCAGAGGAAACCGAGTGGCACGGGAGCCCGCCCCTGTCGAGACCGTCCCCGATCGGCGTCCAGACGACAGAACAGACTTCCCGTATCCAATCGGTCGCTGCGGCAGACTGGTTTGATGTGCCTTGTAATAAAGATTTAACGGGCGCGCAGAACGGGTTTCATCCGACTGGAGCGGTTCAGCAGGCGATGGCGCCCGCTTAGTCCCGGCCCGGCGGGCGGTTCAGCGCAGTTTAGCCGTGCGGGGATCGAGCAGGTCCCGCAGCCCGTCGCCGAGCAGGTTGAAACCGAGGACGACGGCGATGATCGCCAGGCCCGGAAAGGCAATCGTCCAAGGCGCCGAGCGGATGAAGTCCTTGGCATTGGCCAGCATGGCGCCCCACTCCGGCATTGGCGGCTGAGCGCCCAGCCCGAGAAAGCTCAAACCCGCCGTCTCCAGGATGGCCGAAGCGATGCCGAGCGTGGCCTGGACGAGGATCGGGCTGAGGCAGTTCGGCAACAGGTGCATGAAAAGCACCCGGCTGTGACCGGCCCCCATGGCCCGGGATGCTTCGACGAATTCCTGGTTGCGCAACTGCACGACGGCCGCACGCACCAGACGGGCATAAAGCGGCATGTTGACGATGCCGATGGCGATCATCGCATTGACGAGACCAGGCCCGAGGATGGCGACGATCAGGATGGCCAGCAGGATGCTGGGAAAGGCCTGCAGGATGTCCATCGCCCGCATGAGCACGTCGTCGACCCGGCGGCCGAAGTAGCCGGCACACAGGCCGATCACGGGCCCCAACAGCAGGCTCACGCCCAACGACAGGACGCTGACGGCCAGACTGATCCGGGCCCCGTAAAGGATGCGGCTGAGGATGTCCCGCCCCAGATCGTCCGTGCCGAACCAGTGGGCCGTGGACGGTGGCAGCAGCCGGGACCCGCTCAAATCCCCGACCAGCGGATCGGCCGGGGCGAACAGCCCGGGCACTGCGGAGACGAGGAGAAAGAGGGCGATGATCACGGCCCCGATCACGAAACTGCGGTTCCGGCGGGCGCGGGACCACCAGAGGGCGGTCCGGCTGAGCGGTGGGGGTGCGGCGAGCGTTGTGGGCACAGTCATGAGCGGCAGTGTAGCAGCGGAGCCAGCCTGCCGGAAACACGGGCCGATCCGCCCCTGCCGCTGGCCTCGTTTACATTCGGAAACACTCGTGTCAGGCTGTCCCGTCATGGGCCTTTGCCCACCGGAACATGCCGAGAAGCCAGTGCGAGAGCGCTTCATCAGCAGGAGCCCACATGCGTGACGCCGACACCAACTTCCCTGTCTACCACGAAGCCACGTCCGCCCTCGATCGGGCCGACATCCCCTATGTCGTCGGCGGCGGCCTCGCTGTCCGGGCTTATGGTCGGACACGCTACAGCAAGGACATGGACATCTTCCTGTCCCTGAGCCGGATCGGGGCGACGATGAACGTCCTCACCCGGGCGGGATTTCACACCCGGGACACGGATGCCAGCTGGCTTTACAAGGCGATCAAGGACGACGTCCTCGTCGACCTCATCGTCCGCACGACCGGTGACATCCGCCTCGAACAGGAAGCCGTGCGCCGGGGCCGCTGGGTCCAGCTACAGGACCTGCCCTTCTACGTGATGGGACCGGAAGACCTGCTCTTGCGTAAGGTCTACAGCGAGGCGGAGGGACGTCCGGATTGGTATGACGCCCTGAGCATGATGCAAAAGCCGATTCCGGGATTCGACTGGCCCTACTTCATCGATCTGGCCCAAACGCACGGGCCGGAACGCGTCCTGTCGCTGCTGCTGTTCGCCCGCAGCAATCCGGACGTGGCGGCCGTCCCCGACTGGGTGATCCACCGGCTAATGCTGGGCATGCTTCCCGGCGAAAGTAGGCGTCAGTGGCCGGCTCGCCTCCATCGCCTGCTCCCGTCCCCGACCGACGGTATAGACGGCGTAAGGGCGGCGTAGCACCGCCTGAGCCACATTGCGCACCGGCACCCCGCCGTCGGTCTGTCCGAACTCCTGGCCGGCATGGGCATGACCGTGGATGGCCAGGTCGATCCCGTGCCGGTCCATCGGCTCAGCCAGCAGGTAACTGCCCAAAAAGGGGAATATCTCGGGCTTTTCGCCCAAAAGGGTGTCCCGGCAGGGCGAGTAGTGGGTCATCGCCACCACATGCGTGGCCCCTGCGGCCCGCACCGAGCGGATCCAACGGTCGATCTGGGCCGCCACCCCATGGGTGGTCGCCATGAAGGCCTTCATCTCCGGCTCGCCGAAGGCGGTGCCGCAAGCATCCTTGAACCCGCCGCCGAACCCCTTGATGCCGACGATGCCGATGCGGGTCTGCCGGACGGAGACGACACTGCCGGCGCCCTCGAGCACCGTGACGCCCGCCTGGCCGAGGATCTGCACGACATCAGCGACGGAGTCGGCCTCATAGTCATGATTGCCCAAGACGGCAAAGACTGGAATCGGCACCCGGGACAGGGTTTCGGCCAGCACCTCGGCTTCGGCGACCGTACCCATATCGGTCAAATCGCCCGCCAGGAGCAACAAATCGGCCGCTTCGCCGACCCGGTCAAAGGCATCATGTTGCCATTGCAGGCCGTGACGGCCGCAATGGATATCCGCCGCACAGGCCAGCCTGATCATGCCGGACCACCCTGGGGAATCTGGCGAATCGACCGAATCAAAATGGTCAGTTCCCCGGACGGGAACTGACCAACGGTCAATGGACCGGAAAGGAGATCAAGCGACGGCATTAAGAGACTGAATTTCAACGACACACCTCCAAGGCTCACAGCCATTGTATCGCAGCCCTTTAAAAAGACAAAACCCCATGACCGCTTTGCTTACCCCGATCAGGGCAAGCGAAGCGCGTCTCACCCCGTCCCATGCAGCCACGCCCGACGGATCAGCGACAGGGGTGACCCGGCGCCCTCAAATCCCGTCGGCACTGGCCAGATCGACCACCTCGCCGGCCACCGGCACGTGGACCCGATCGCCGTGGAGGGCTTCCAGCTCCTGGGCCAGGGGCAGGGACTGGCTGGGATCGCCGTGGACGAGGAAAACGACCCGCGGCCGGGGCTGGAAATTGGCCACCCAAGCCAACAGGTCCTGCCGGTCGGCATGGGCGCTGAAGGTGTCGATGCTGGCGATCTGGGCCATCACGGGCACCGAGCGGCCGTGGATTTCCACCGACCGGGGTGGCGGCAGCTGTCCCGCCTCCATCAGCCGGCGACCCAGGGTGGAACTGGCCTGATACCCGACGAACAGGACGGCATTGGCAGGATCGGGCAGGCGGCGGCGGAGATGGTGCATGATCCGGCCGCCAGTGCACATGCCGCTGGCCGAGATGATGAT
>JACMPN010000298.1 GCA_014377495.1 Candidatus Sericytochromatia bacterium | reverse complement strand
GGCGAAACGAGGGTTTCCTGTTCACTGGGCTTGGCATAAACGGCGGGCTTGAGTTCACCGATGAAGGGGAGCTCCCGATAGAGCTGGTCATAGTCCAGGCCATAGCCGACGACGAAGACGTCCGGAATGGTGAAGCCGAAATAGTCAACGTTGACGGGATATTCCCGGCGCTCGGGCTTGTCGAGCAAGGTGCAGACCTTGAGGCTGGCAGGCCCCATCGCCGCGAGATGCTTGATCAGGTAGCTCAGAGTGCGGCCCGAATCGAGAATGTCCTCGATGATCAGGACGTGCCTGCCCTGGAGATCGGTGTCGACGTCCTTGACGAGCTGCACGTGGCCCGAGCTGACGGTCGTGGCGCCGTAGCTGGCGACGGTGATGAAATCGAGCGTCAGTGGCACCTTGATGGCCCGGACCAGATCGGTCGTGAAGAAGATGGCGCCCTTCATGACGCAGATCGCCACGACGGACTCACCCTGATAGTCGGCCGAGATGGTGGCACCCATCTCCCGGATCCGCTGCTGCAAGACCTCTTCAGACAGGACCACCTGAGTGATATCGGGATGCATCGAGCTCTCCTTTATGTTCGGCGATCAGACTGCATGGATTTGGCGTTGGGATGGGCCACAGCCGGCCATTCAAGCCGCTGTTTTGGCTTTATGCTAGCACCCTGGCGACACGGTGCAAAGGGCCGTTCAGGCCCAGTTCTGTGGGTGGAGGTACGCTTCGCAGATCATATCGCTGTCCATCGGGCGCCATTGCCAGTTGTACAGGGGGATGGCCTCGGACATCACCGTGATGCCCTCGCCACCGATCGGGGACGGGGCCCGCTCCCCGCCGATGAGGCGCGGGGCGATGAGCAGCAGCAGCTTGTCGATGATGCCGGCCTGGATGGCTGCGGCATTGAGGACGCCACCCGATTCCATCAGAACACTGGTCACGCCCCGTTTGCCGAGGACGACCATCACTTTTTCAAGATCCACCCGGGGGTTGAGAGATCGGGACGTGTCTTCGGAGGCAACGACCACCTCGGCACCCGCCGCCTGCAGGGCCCGGATCCGCTCTTCGGGCGCCTGGGAACTGACGAAGATCAGGCAGTTGGACTTCATCGCGTCCGTGGAGTTGCGGATGAAAATCTTGGAGTTGGCCGGCGTGCGGGCCTGGGAGTCGAGGATGATCCGCACAGGGTCACGGCCGCCGGGGCTCTTGCAGGAGATCTGGGGGTTGTCCTGAAAGACGGTGTTCGCCCCGACCATCACGGCGTCATAGGTGCCGCGCAGCTCGTGCAGGTACTGGTTGGTGACTTCCGAGACGATCCACTGGGAGTCGCCGAAGCTGGTGGCAATCTTGCCGTCCAGGCTCATTGCCGCCTTCATGACGACGAAAGGCCGCTTGGTGGTGATGTACTTGGCGAAGACTTCGTTCAGGCGCTTGGCGGCAGCCTCTTCGCAGCCGACACTGACCTCGATGCCGGCGTTGAGGATCATCCGCAGACCTTTGCCGGCATTGATCGGGTTCGGGTCTTCGGCGGCGACGACGACCCGCTTGAGCTTGCTGGTGATCACCCGGTCGATGCAGGGGGGGGTCCGGCCGTGGTGGGTGCAGGGCTCCAACGTGACGTACAGCGTGCCGCCTTCAGCAGCCTCACCGGCCGCCTGCAGGGCGTAGATCTCGGCATGGGGCATGCCCGCAGCCGGGTGAAAGCCCTCGCCGACGATCTGGCCGTCTTTGACGACCACGGCGCCGACCATCGGGTTCGGCGAAGTCCGGCCGCGTCCCTGGCGTGCCAAATCTAAGGCCCGCTGCATGTAAAACGAATCAGACTGCATGCCCACCCCAACTCATGACCGACCGACCACCTGCTGCGCCGGGACTAGTGCCGCACCGGCGGGCCGCAGTCAACGTTTTCCGCCACACCGGGGAAAACACGTGCTTCGCAGTTTAACACGGGCCCCCGTGGCGGGCTATCGGCGGGTGAACCGCTTATCGCTGGGCCCGGCCCGCAGTGGCCCCCGCCACGACCTGCGCCTGCACGCTCCCGGCCCGCTGAAACGCCAGCGGATGCAGGGGTGTGTTCCAGACGGCACGCCCCTTGGGCGCAAAGTCGACACCCTCGCCCTGTTGCTTGATGAACCCGCCGATCCAGTTCACGCTTGGGTACGGGATTTCCCGGGGATCACGTCCGTCCGTCAAACGGACGATCGGTTCCGTCCCCCGCAACAGGGGGGTGTCACCCAGCAGCTTGATCCGGGCAGGCGTGACGCCCTGCCCATCCAGCCAAAAGCCCTGGGGATGCAGATACCGGCCCTCGGGCACTTTGGTGTTCCGCTTCTGGGGCCGACTGCCGTGGGCACCGCGGTCGACCAATACGACCGGTCGGCCGGTGGCATCGAGCCGGAGGTCCGCCCATGGGGTCAGCATCGTGTCGTGATGCCAGTTCGTCAGCAGGTAGGCCGGCTGCAATTGACCCGCAGCGTCAGGTTTCAGATAAACCGAGAAGCCTTCCCAGTCGTGCTCGTGAAAGTTCATATACCGGTTGTCGACATAATAGGTGTCATACCGGATCACGGTGTATTCGCCACGCTGGCGAGCACTGGCGTAGATCGTCGGCGCCTGATTGCCGTCCGTCCGGTTGCGGTTGTAGTTGGCGGCGTTGTCCCGCACGTCGGCATTGCCGTCAAAGCCGGGATCGGTCGGCACCAGGTCCTCGCCCTTTTCGAAGTGCAGCACGGGTAGCCAGGTCCGGGCGTCGACGGTCCGCCGCAAGGGACCACTCGTCGGCGCATCCCCGACCGGGTTGGGTTGGAACTGGGAACACGCCGCCGTCACGAGGCCGCCGGGCAGAATCCGGTGCAGAAAGCGTTGATAGGGCTTGTGCAGGCTCTGTGGATTGTCGATCGTGTGACCGCCGAAGAGGCTGCCCGCCGCAACCTTGACGGTCCGGCCGGCATTGGCCATTTTGCGGCCCAGTGACGGCGTATAAGCGTCGGGGATCAGCGACTGGGGGACGGCGGCCGGCCGGATGACGGTGGCAACCCGTGCCGGAGCCGCTCCTGCGATTGGGGAGACCCGCTGCAAAGCGACGAGTGCCATCTGTCCTCCTGCTCGCCAGTTCAACGTTGAACTGATCACCTAATCTTTATTCTTCCTTTACCTAAACATAATCCAAAGAATAGTTCAAGGCGCAATGCATGAGCCAGGAAAGCGAAGTAGCTTCGCAATTCCACGGACGGAACAGACATTTCGCAAAAATGCGAGGCTGATTCACATTTCAGTGGACGAAACTGGCATTGGCTAAGGCGCCAGCCGGAACTTGATCACAATGGGACCGTTGACGACGCCGGCAATGCGGGGCGTTGTCCTGAGCGTCGGCGTTACCGTCACAGCCCGACGACGTGGCAAAGACATCCTCTTTACTTTTGGAAATGCCGGATCGGCAACCACTGCCGGGCATCGACGGGCCGGAGGGGTGACCGGTCTCGACCGTGGGGGCGGCGGCAGGTCCGAGCGACGGTACCATGTCCGGGACCGTTGCGGCATTATGCTTCGGGTCGAGGGTCATCCAGCCTCCAGGCCACGCGGGAATACCGTCCCCGGCCATTGCCAATTCGTTGATTCAGTCAGAAACAAATGGCCCAATCACTGAGGCCACCGCCACGGCCAGCCACACGCCCGCATCCAGATCAGGCAAAAGGCGGTGTCTAACGTGTTCATACCCCACAGTTGCTTTGGCGGAATTTCTTGCCAGGCGTATGGATCGGGATGGACCTCGACGAAGCCTTCACCTTGGATTTGCAGGGATTTGACGCGCACATAGGTCACGTCGACCCAGAGACCCGGCCGCCACTTCGCAGCCACCTGCCGCACGGCCGACGGGGCCATCCGCAGGCAACCGTGACTCATGGCCGCATCCGGCCAGCGTCCCGGATCGCTGGGCATGCCATGCAGGCCGACGCCCGACCGTCCCAAGGCCAGCCAGACGTCGCCCAGCGGGTTCAGCGGTCCCGGGGGAACCTGCACGGGCAGTGGGTGTCCCTGGCGCAAGGATTCGGCCCGGATGGTCCTTGGGACCAGCCAGGCTGGGTGCCAGACCGGTCGGCCCAGGGGGAAGCGGCCGATGGGCGTTGGCCAGTGCCGGGTCCCGATCGAGACGGGCCACGATCCCACGTGGACACCATCCAGCACGAGATCGAAGCGCCCTTCCGGAATGTTGACGAGTCCGCCTGAGCCGGACCGGCCAGGCACGATCCGCTGATCGGACAGCCACACCCGTGACCCGACCGGCAGCGGCAGGTCCAATGGCCAGGCATTCCCCACCGCCAACTGACGTGCCGACAGGTCGTAAGCCTCCGCCAGAACTTTCAGGGTAAGGGATTGGCGCACGGTGTAGGCAAACCCGTGACCGCTGATCGTCCGCCACTGCCAGGGCGACGGCAATGTCCCGACCTGCGCCGGCTGCCGGGCCCAGGCGGGATGGCAGATGGTGGCCGCCGCCAGCATGACGCAGTGCAACATCACCCGGCGGACGGTGCCGAGATGCGGCCGGGCGACACGGCCCGGTGCACGGCTGAACGGACGGGTGTGCCGATCGGTGATGACCATGCGGGCCATCGTGATCCCGGGCAATCCGCCTGTCTTGGGCCTGACCGCCTGAATGACCACATGTTTTTGGCCAAACGACGACTACCGCCTGGCGGGGCGGCAGTCGTCAACGTGGATGCCCCTGGCGCGGGACCTTTCCGGGAAGGAGACCGAACGCACCTAAAGGCGCTCAGTCGGTTCGCCTCTCGTTTAGAAGCGCAAACCCAGATTACGGGCGATGACCATGCGTTGGATCTCGGACGTGCCTTCGCCGATTTCGCAGAGCTTGGCATCCCGCAGGTAACGCTCCACCGGAAACTCCCGGATATAGCCGTAACCACCGTGGATCTGCACGGCCTTGTTGGCGCAGAAGCTGGCGGCTTCACTGGCGTACAATTTGGCCATGGCGCCTTCCTGGGTGAAAGGCAGGCCGTTGTCCTTGAGCCAGGCGGCGTGATAGACGAGCATGCGGGCGGCATGGATCTGGGTGGCCATGTCGGCCATGAAATGCTGCAGGGCCTGGAAGCTGCCGATCGGCTTGCCGAACTGCTCCCGCTGCTTGGCATAGGCGACGGACGCATCGAGACAGGCCTGGGCGATGCCGAGGGCCAAAGCGCCGATGCTGATCCGACCGCCATCGAGGGTCTTCAGGGCCTGGACAAAGCCTTCGCCCTCGTTGCCGATGAGGTTTTCCACCGGGATCCGGCAGTTGTCGAAAATCAATTGGACGGTCGGCGAGCCGCGCATGCCCATCTTCTTCTCGACCTTGCCGAGGGTGTAGCCCGGCGTGCCCCGCTCGACGGCGAAGGCGCTGATCCCGTGGTTACCCTTGCTTTTGTCGGTCATGGCCATCACGATCACCGAGCCTGCATGGGTGGCATTGGTGATGAAGGTCTTGGCCCCATTGAGGACGTAGTGATCGCCGTCCCGGACGGCCGTCGTCTTCTGGCCAGCGGCATCGCTGCCGGCGCCGGGCTCGGTCAGGGCCCAGGAGCCCATGTACTCACCCCGGGCCAGGGGCGGCAGGAACTTGCGCTTTTGGGCTTCGTTGCCAAACAGGTAGAAGGGCGAGCTACCGAGGCTGACATGGGCCGCATAAGAGAGGCCCGTCGAGCCGCAGGCCCGGGACAGCTCTTCAACGACGATGGCGTAGCTCATGGTGTCGGCACCGGCGCCACCGTATTCGGTCGGGATCGGCAGGCCGAGCAGGTCCATTTTGGCCAGCTTGGCAAACGTCTCTTCCGGAAAACGGCTGTGCTCATCCACCGACTCGGCCAGCGGGGCGACCTCACGGACGGCAAAGTCCCGGATCATCTCACGCAGCATCCGATGCTCGTCATTCAGCCAAAACCCCAGTCTGTCGCCGGATCCCTTGGCGGCGGTCGCTGTCGTGCTCATCGGTCTGTCCTTTTCCTGTCGCCGCACCGGCGTTCAGTCATGCCTATTGCCGTAAACGCCATGATACCGGCAAACGGCCCGCACCGGCAGGCGCCGGGCGTCCCGCAGGGCCTCGCCCGGCGCCTGCCGGAACCACCCTTGAATCGGAAGACGGGCGGTCCGGTGATCCCGGACCGCCCGTCTTCCCTGCGGCGTCACCTAAAAGCGATAGGAAGCGCCCAACCCGAGGGACGGCACCGTCAGCGGCAGGGACAGCCCTGTCACCGGACGGACTCCACCGATGCCGAGATAGAGATCCGTCGTGAACGCATCCGAGATGGCGTAGCGGATGCCGGCACTGAAGGCGTTGCCGGAAGGCACCGCCACGATGCCGGCCGTCGGCATACCGATCGATGCATCGACCAGGGCCCGGAACCGATCCGTAATGGCAAAGTCGGCCCCAAGACCCAGATTGGCCGCCGTGACAAGACCGGTCGTGCCACCAATGAAGGTCAGGCCCGGCACCGCCATGACCACCAAGCGGTCAGTGACGGCTTTACTCAACGGCACGCCGAACGTAAAGCCGACATTGGCATTTCCCAAGTTCAACTTGGCAATGTCGGAGATCGCCGGCAGCATGCCGTGGACCCGCGCCATCAGCCCCAGGGACAACGGCGCTCCGCCGTACGCCTCGTTCAGCAACGTATATTTGCCCATCGCCGACAGGGCGGCCTGTCCCTGTCCGGCCATGCCACCCTGCAACTGCAACTGCAACCCTTCGGCAAAGCCGTAATCCACGATCAGACCGGCGTTCATCCCTGAAAAGAAGTTGCTGATCCCTGTCCCCGTTGCGGTATTGGCACCGCCGATACCGGCGCCTGTCGCCCCGAGGTTGCTTGCCCACAGGGCCCCCGAGGCCATGGCCACGCCGGGCCGCAGGGTCTGTGGTGCCTCCAAGCCGATCAGCCGGGTTGGTCCATAGTTCATGGTTGACACGATCGGAACGACAATGACGACCGTCCGCCGTTCGGTTTCCGTCCGGGTTTGAGCCTGGGCAGGCGTGGCGACGGCCAGACCGCCGGCCACGATGGCGAGGCTGAGTAGACCGCCCCCTGGCCCCCGGAGGCGAAATCCTGTGCGCATGAGGTTCCCCCTTTTCTGCCGGATCGCCACTGCCGGTCGACTCATATCGACTCACCAGGCGTCCGAATCTCGACTGCCGACGATAGACCTAGTCGCCCGAGGTACGGCATGCCCTCGCCGATCCCGGACGACACGTTTCTCTCGGTCATCGCCCGGCTCGCCGTCAGGGGCTTACACCCGGCGTGCCGTTGCCGCCCGGACGATGACCAGGAGGATGACCGCGCCGACCGTGGCCACAAGGATGCTCCAGAGATTGACGCCCGAGACGCCACCGGCCCCTGACGCGTTGAACAACCAACCGCCCAAGATGGCGCCGACGATGCCGACGACCAGGTCCTTGCCAAGACCGCCACTCTCGCCCGGCACGAGCGCGGTAGCCAACCAACCGGCCACAAGGCCGACGATGATCCAGGCCAACAAACCCATCGCCCCCCCCTTTCAAGCTGACGGTCCTAGGCAGTCTCGCCCGGCATAAAACCCGTCGATCCGCCCAAATCGCCGCTAATTGCCATTTATGACGTTTTGTAAACACATGGTACGGTGAGTTCTAGCACGCCCCCGGGCCGGCGTCAAAGGGTTCGAGGCCGATGGGCCGTGGCTGATAGCTTGTGACGGTAGGGCTCGCCTTGGTAAGATCGTGGAAACGAGACGCCGGACGCCACAATCCGTGATCACAGCATGCAGACCGCTGTCAGGGCGTTCAGAGGAGGCACATGCTAGGCAAAAAGCGCCCCGTCAAGGTGCGCCTGCGGACGGTCCAGGTGGACCCGTTGGGCGACACCGTCCAGATGGAGTACGAGTACCTGGGCCTGCTGTACGACAGACCCAGTGAGCGGTACATCATTTTCGAAGAGCCGGAACCCAAGGTCACCACATCGTACAAAATCAAAGATGACGAGGTCCTGGTCACCCGGCGCGGCGAGATCAGCTGCGCCCAGATCTTCCGGACCGGTGTTTGGGATCACTACACGTATCAGATCGCCGAAGGCAGCCTCGACCTCCGTTCCCTCACCCAGCGGGTGGCGACGGAGTTCACCGACGACGGTGGCGAGATCCACCTCGAATACAAGTTGTGGAGTGGCGACGAGCTCCTTGGGGATTATCGCCTGGAGCTGATTGTCGAACCCGAGCCGGCTGCGGCTTAGGTTCCCCCAAACGGTCAGGCGCCGGGCCGCGATCGTCAGAGTGCCGCTCGGAAGCCCACAGTCCGGATGCCCGATGGCGCCACCGGACCGGACCATGGTTGGCCGTCCAGACGCAGTGGCGTGCCTTCCTGCTGCTGCCAGCAAATCGGTTCGACGTGAACCGTCCCGTCTGCTGCAAAGCCCCGCAGCATCAGGCTGTCGGATTGCGCCGGCGCCATCGTCACGCTGCTGAAGACGAGCGTTTCGGGCCACTGCAGCGGCCAGGCGATGTTGTCGCCACGGCCTGCGCCCTGCCAGGTCCGCACGCCCGTCTGCGCCTGCAGCGCCTGATGGCTGACCTTGGCCGAGAGCCAGTCACCTGCATAGGGCAAGAGCCACAATGTGGCGTGATACGCCCCCAGGCACTGGGCCTCGGGTGTCGGGAATGCCGGCCCGGCGCCGCCCCCGCGTGTGCGCAGGTCATCCCGGCTCAGCCAGCCCACGGCCCGCAACAGAGCCACGGCCAGCGCCGTCCCGCCCATCCGGGGCAGGACCTCGCCTTCGGCCAGCCCGCCCGTGAGCACGGCGATGCCACCCTCACGCTGTTCCAGACTGGCCCAATTGGCGATCGGAAACGTCGGTTCGGCCCGCTCCTGGCCTTTGGGCACATCGATCGGCGGTAGTTTATCCGGCAGGGCCCGCGGCACCGCCCCGAACGGCGTGTCCGACCAAGCCTTGGTCGCTGTCGGCATCTGCCAGATCAGGCGCCAGCGATGGTCCAGCACCACGTTGTCACCAGCAATCGTCATCTTGATGAGCGGGGAGTCCGCTGTCACGAGCAACCGGACGGTAAAAGGCATGGCCAGACGCTCGTCGCTCCGGGCCTGCCGATCGGCCCCCAACTCGGCAGGGAGCAGCCAAGAATAGGCAAGTACCAGCTCTGCCTGCCAGGGATTCACGGCGACGACCGTGACGTCCTCACACCGGGCCTCAACCTGTTCGTCCTTAAGCGGCGGGGAATAGTTGTAGGTGTCGCCGGCATCCCCTTCGTCGTGGAACTGCAGGGCCTGCTGCCAAGTCAGCCCAGTGCGCCGGTCGGTCAACGACACGCCCTCGGCGCTGCCCTCGATCCGGATCACACCGGAATCGATCCAGCCGTCACCGGCCTGCAGGGACGACTTTACGGGCGCCGCCGCTGTACCTTTCAGGCCGAGGGACTGGACGCCAAAGCCCGGCACGTTCGCCCAAAAGGTCACCTGGCGCCGGGTGACGTCTTCCCAGCGGGGCAGCTCGCGGATATCCGAGAGGAAGCGGCGGGTCTCGGTGGCAGGAGTCGAGGCGACGGGCACGGCCCGATCCGCATCCCAGAGCGAAACATGGTCCGGTGCCTGGCCCGTCGGCCAATCCACATCGATCGTGACGGGTCCCGAATAGGGCGTCGGCAGCGGGTTGACGACGATCAGGCCGCCATCGGCGGGCGCCGCCGCTGCCCCCAACACAGCCAGAGACCGCTCGATGATCGTCTCGGCGACCGAGGTGCTGCGTTCGAAGCGGGGCATCATCTCGCGGTGCACCTCATCGACGCTGCAGCCACAGATGCTGTCATGGGGCTGATTCTGAATGAGCAGCCGCCAGGCATGGTCGATAAAGGTGTGCGGATACGCCTTGCCGAGCAAGGCAGCCCAGGCAGCCAGGGGTTCGGCCCAGTTGGTCAGTAGCAGTTCCAGCTCGTGGTTGGCCTGTTTCAGATAAGAACGGGTCGAGAGCACGCCGGGCAGGACATAGGCGCCGCCGTTGAAGCGCAGCTCGCCCTGGATCACGGTCCGGGCGGGATCGTCGGCGGGTAACGAGGCCAACGCCTGAGTCAGTGTCACCTGCCGAAAGGTGTATGCCGGCAGAGCCTGATCCAACTCGGACAGATAGTCCAGCAGCGTGTCGCTGGGCGCCAGGTGGTCACCGCCATCGGGGATGATCACCGGGCCCGGATGTTTCGCGGCCAGGGTCTCGAGCTGGGTGGTCAGCGCTGCCGTGTCCCGCTCGATGAAGGCGGTATTGTAGTAACCGATCGGCAGATGCAGGGCGAGGACCGCTTGGTTATCCAACGCCGTCCAGCGGAAATCCGCCCGGTCCGGCTGCACGCCGCGCCAGACGACGGCCCGTGACAGCCCGAATCCGGCGAGGATCGCCGGCATCTGGGCGACATGCCCGAACATGTCCGGCAGGTAGCCAACGTCCCCGGCCCGGCCAAAGTCGGCCGCCATGCGCTGGCCAAGGGCCAGATTGCGCACCAGGCTCTCACCGCTGACGAGGGCTTCGTCAGGCAGGACGTACCAGGGCCCCACGACGAGCCGACCGTCGGCGATCAACTGACGCAGGCGGGGACCCTGTTCGGGGCGCATCTCCAGGTAGTCGTCGAGCACGATTGTCTGACCGTCGAGTAAAAACGTTTCATAGCGGTCGCTTGTGAGCAGGTCCAGGATGCTGTCGACCACTTCGACGAGGCGGAAGCGGAATGCTTCAAAGGAGCGGTACCACTCCCGGTCCCAGTGGGTATGTGAAAAAACCCAGACCTGCCGCCGTTCCGTCACTGTCATTTTTTATGCCCTTTCGCCGTCTCGACGGCCGCTGCCGTCTCGGGCAACGCCAATCCCGACTCGGGCAGCGCTGCGTCCCCATAGACCAGGTCGCCGCCCAGGAAATGCCGTCCCTGGGCCAGGGCCGCTTCCCGAACGACAAAAGACCCAGCCGCCGGATCCAGGACGAACTCGCCCACGGGGACGGTCGATTCGATCAGGCTGGCCACCAGTCCGTAAGGTTTACCGTGGGTGTGTGTCCCGCCCCGCTGGGCTTTTTCTTCCCAGACATCAGGGATATTGTGCCGTGTCCAGACGCCCTTGGCTCGCTTTGGCGGTTTCTGGAGGACCAGCAGGTACTCGGCCCGACGACGGGTCCGGTAACCCATGCCGATGCGCCCCTTGTCCCAGGTGATCAGATCGACGGTTTCCAGGCCGGAGGTCGTGACCCAGGTGCCGATCCCTTCACAGAGGTGAAACTTGTCCAGCCAGAGGAACAGATGTCCGGACGGACGCAGGACCCGGCCAATCTCGTGCATGATCCGGCCGATCTGGGCTTCGTCCATCTGGGGCAGCAGTGCCCGCTCCCGCTGGCGCTCGCCCTCGTTGCCGTAGACGAGTTTGTCGAGCACTCCCCGGTATTGCGGATCGAAAAAGGCCGTAGCCAAACTAGTTGCCGGGATCAGGGCCAAAAGCGCCTCGGCGTCGGCTTTGTATCGGGTGTCTGGCTGCAGCATGGCGTAGCACGGTCCTGGGAGAGTGGGGAGAACCTTAAGGAGGAAGTGGTGAGATGCACCAGCCAGTGGCAAAATCAAAGGAGCCACCAGAGCTGCCAGTGACCACCATGCGAAGCGTAGCGTCGAAGCACCCCTCCTTCAGGTTCCCCATCACGGGGAAGCAAGTTTTTCGGGAGCCATTCTCCACCACCCGCCCTGCATGTGGTCGCAGGCGTGGCGTGCCCTCAGGTGCCGTGTGCGGGCTGATCACCAGACGGCGGATCGGACGGTGGGGCTTCGGCATCCGGCGCCACCATCTCGCCTGAGGGGATCGGACCATCGGCCGTTGCCAGCACTGTCCCGCGGGGCGGCGTGTGTGTCGGGGCATCAGCCGGGACGCCCCGCTTGGTGACATAAGCCATCAGGCCCAGACCGATGACGACCATCGCGAGGCAGAGGATCTGCCCCATCGACAGCGTGCCGCCAAGCAGCAGACCCAGTTGGGCATCCGGTTCCCGGTAATACTCGATGAAAAACCGGGCCACGCCGTAAAGGGTGATGAACAGGCCGGGGATCAGGCCCCGGGGCCGCTTGGGCATCGACGCCACGGCCCAGATGACGACGCCCGCCACCAGACCTTCGAAGAACGCCTCATACAATTGTGAGGGATGGCGGACCAACTGGTAAGGATCCGCCGGAAAGACCATACCCCACGACACGGTGGTCGGCCGGCCCCAGAGCTCGCCGTTGATGAAGTTGCCCATCCGTCCCAGCAGGAGGCCGAACGGCACGGCCGGCACGAGCACGTCCGCCAGATGCCAGAAGTCGAGGTGCTTTTTGCGGACGTAGAGGGCCGTCGCCACGGCCACGCCGATGAGTCCGCCGTGGAAGCTCATCCCGCCATGCCAGATGGCAAGGATCTCCAGCGGATTGGCGATGTACTGCTGGAAGTTGTAAAAGAGGATGTATCCGACCCGGCCGCCCAGCAGGACGCCGAGAATCAAGTAAAAAAGCACATCGGAGACATCGTCCGCCGTGATATCCAGCTTTTGACGCTTGGCCTGTTTTTGGATCAGGAAATAGGCCAGCATGAATGACAGCACGTACATGAGGCCGTACCAGCGGATCTGGATGTTGATCGGCAGCGGACCGATTTGCCATGGGCCAATCTGCACGGCAATTGGGTTGAACGCTGGATACTGCATGATGCCGAGATCCTCACACTGCTGTCATTTTGCACGCATGGTATCACGCCATGCCCAGCACTCACGGGGCCAGAAAGGCCAAGCTTGCTTCGACGAGGATGTCCACGCCAATGCCCATCGCCGCTTCGTCAAAGTCGAAGTAAGGCGAGTGATGTGGTTCGGCACAGCCGATGGCCGGATTTTCCGACCCGACAAAGAAATAGCAGCCCGGGACCTTTTCCAGGAAGTAGGCCATATCCTCGCCACCCATCGACCGCTCATCGGTGATCAGATTTTCGCTGCCGATTACCCGGACGATGGCTTTCTGCATCAGCGCCGTCATTGCGGCGTCGTTGATCACGGCCGGATAGGTGCGCTCATATTCCAGCTCGAATTTGGCACCGAAGGCCTCCGTCACGCCTTGGACGATGCGTTCGATCCGGTGGGGAAAGGCCGCCGCCATCTGCGGTGAAAATGTCCGGACGGTGCCCGTCAACTCGACCTGGTCGGCAATCACGTTGTGCCGGTAGCCGCCATGGACGGTGCCCAGCGTGACGACGACGGTGTCCAGCGGCGAGACCTGCCGGCTGACGATCGATTGCAGGGCCGTCACCACGTGGGCCATGACGACGATGGCATCGACGCTGCATTCCGGCATGGCCCCGTGGCCGCCCCTGCCTTTGATGCGCAGGACGAACTGGTCGGTGCAGGCCATGACCGGTCCGACGGTCGCCGCCACTTTGCCGGTGGGCATGCTGTTCCACACATGAAAGGCAAAGGCCGCATCGACGTCCGGATTCTGCAGCACGCCGGCCTCGATCATCGGCTGGGCGCCGCCGGGGCCCTCTTCGGCCGGTTGGAAAATCAGCTTTACGGTGCCGGCCAGACGGTCGCGCACACTCAGCAGGCGTTCCGCCAGGCCGATCAGCATTGCCGTGTGACCGTCATGGCCACAGGCATGCATCATGCCCGGGACTTGGGAGGCATACTCCCGGCCCGTGCGCTCCGTGATCGGCAGGGCGTCCATGTCAGCCCGGATCAGCAGGGTTTTGCCCGGCCGGGTCCCGGTGATCGTGCCCATCACGCCCGTGGTGGCGATGCCCGCCTGATAGGGGATGCCCAACCGCGCCAACTCCCGCACCACCAAGTCGGCCGTCTGCGTCTCCTGGAAGCCGGCTTCGGGCTGGCGATGGATCTCCCGGCGCAGGGCGATCATCGACTCGGTCGTGGCGGTGGGGGGCATGGGGGCTACTCCTACTGAATGGGTCATGGCCGCAATTTCTTGGCCATCAGGCGTGTGAGTTCGGCAAGGTTACGGGCTGCAGAGGTTTCCGGTTGGGCGACGCTCCCGGCGCTGCGGAAGCTCTTTTCGGCGTCGAACAACAAGTCCAACCGGACCTGAGCCACGCCCAGGCTGTTCCAGACCCAGCCCACTTCAGGGGCCAGGACCACGGCCTCCTTGAGAAATTTGACGGCATCGGGCCACCGCTCGGCGACGAGCGCATGGCTGCCCAACTGTTGCCACGGACGAGGATCGTTCGGGACATTGCGGGCCGCCCGCTGCAGGAGCGGCTTGGCATGGTTCCCCTTCAGCCCGGCCCGCTCCAGACCATGCCAGATGGTGGCCTTGGCCAGGTCCGCCTCTTGGCCGCCGGCGGCAAGCATGTCCCGCAGTGAGTCCACCCGGCCGGCAAAACCCAGGTGATAGGCCATCACCGTCAACACGTCGTCCCAGCCCTGACGCTCGGCCTGTTCGGCCAGGGTCGAGACGAGCACCCGTTCCTGCCGGACACGGTCCGTGCCTTCCGCCATGCGGGTGAATAATTCCGCCGCCCAGCGGATCCCCAGGCGGCGATAGGCTTCGGCGATGACCAACCCGAGGTAGTGCCGGTCGATCACGTCGCGGGGGTAATAGCCGGGCCACTGGACAAGGGCGGGAGCCCGCCACGCCATGCAGAAATGATCGAGGGCTTCGTCCGGTCGGTCATCCGCCAGGGCAATCAGACCCAGGCCCACCCGGATGGCAGGCGGTCCCGTCGTCGCAGCCGGCTCCAGCCAGCAACGGGCCTCGTGGTAATCCTGGCGCTGGCGGTAATGATCGGCGATCAGCAGGCGCAGGGCAAAGGGCAGATCGGCCTTTTCGGGATCAGGCCAGGTGAGGGCGTCGAGGTCCCCCTCGCGCACGAGCGCTTCGCTGAGGGCATCAGGGCCATACAGACCACTCCAGCCCCCCGACGTGTCCCGCTGCAGGGGCCAGACGGGCAGGAGGGCCATCTGCAGCCCCAGGTCGGCCGCCGGCGACGAGGGGCGGTCGTCGACCATCCCCGTCCGGTGGACCACGCGTGGCTGGACATCGGCAAACCGATCGCCGACCGTCAGAGGCAACAAATAAACCGTCTGCGGATCGAGGTCCGGCAGAAGCCGTTGCAGGCGCTGCCAACCTGTGGACTCCGCCTCGTCGAGGGCATTGATCAGCAGGAGCCAGGCACCATGGCCGACACCGACCGCCATTTCACCGACACCGACGGCATCACGCTGATCCGGCATCGTCGACCAGGCCGTCGGGACAGGCCGCTCCAACGGACCGGCGGTGCCGACACGGCAAACCCAGGTATCGGGCACGAGACGCCGCCACGCCTCGACGGCCTGCTCCACGGCCGGGGTCATCACGGTATAAGTGACGATCAGTGTCACATCCAGCGCCACGCTAATTAGGTCTCCCAAAACCACGCTACCGGCCGGTCTACCAATCCCCGGTTACCGGCTCAGTGCCCTAAACTCTAACATGGTCGGGAGGGATCGCCTGCCGGGACAGAAGAGGAGGACAGCATGAGCGAGACGGCTGCGTTCGAGATGATCGCAGAGGCGGAGGAACTCGCCGAGCAGGGTGAAGCCCATTTTGAGGCAGCCTTTGACAAGGTGGCAGCAGCGTTACGCCTGGAGCCTAACAACATTGAGGGGCTGAAGCTCAAGGGCATCCTGCTCGATCTCGTCGAGCACTACATTGAAGGGTTCGTCTGCCACAGCCGGGCCGTGGAACTGGATCCGGACAATGTGGAACTGCTGCTCAACCTGGCCGACAATTGCCTTTATCGGCAGGACTTTGAAGAAGCCTGCCGGGTCTATCAGCTGGCCCAGGCGCAACTCGACGGCCAACAGGACGCCGGGACCGCCACCGAAGACGGCTGGGTCGAGCTGGCGGAACGGCGCCTGCAGTGTGTGCTGGACTGGACCGAAGGCGGTGACGCCGATCCGAAACTGCTTAAGGACGAGTTCACCTCCATGGACACGCTGTTCGCCCACCTGCGGGAGCTTTTTCCGGTCAACGTCCAGTTGGCTGTATTGCACGGCCAACTCCTGGATGGTCGGCCCAGGTGACGTCCACGCCCGAACTCTCGCCATGGCCGACGGCCCGCCTCAATCGTCTCCAGGCCAGCGTAACCGGACGCTGTACCGCCCAGGACCCGGCGCACGACTGGCAACACGTCCTGCGGGTGGCGATGACGACCCGGCAGTTGGCCGAAGCCGAGGGGGGCGACATAGAGACTGTCGTGGCGGCGGCCCTGTGCCATGAGTTGTTCAATTATCCGAAAAACCATCCGGAGTCCCACCGGTCGGGCGAGGTCTGTGCCGCCCATGCCACCGATCTCTTGACGGAGTTGGACTGGCCTTCGGAGCGGATCTTGGCCGTCAGCGCCTGCATTCGCGTGCACGGCTTTTCGGCAGGCCTCACGGCGGAGACATTGGAAGCCCGTATCCTGCAGGACGCCGACCGCCTTGACGCCATCGGGGCCATCGGGATTGCCCGCTGTTTTGCCACATGCTCGGCGATGGGTAGGCCCTTTTACGATCCGGCGGATCCGTTTTGTCAGGAACGACAACCGGACGATCAGGCTTGGGGAGTCGATCACTTTTACAGGAAATTGCTGCACATCCCGGAACGGCTGCACACGGCGAGTGCCCGAGCCATGGCGACCGAGCGGATCCGCTTTGTGCACGCGTTCCT
>JACMPN010000297.1 GCA_014377495.1 Candidatus Sericytochromatia bacterium | reverse complement strand
TGCGCAGCCGTTGGCAGACTTCGAGCCCGCTGAGGCCCGGCATCATCACGTCCAGGAGCATCAGATCGGTTTCTTTGGCTTGGGCGAGGGCTTCAAAGCCGTCTTTCGCTTCCCGGAACTGATAGCCCAACGGTGTGAGGCAGCCGCGTAAGACCGCCCGGTTGGTGGTCGAGTCGTCAGCCAGCAGAATCGTCGGTTGCACGGGTGCGTGGGCGCTTTCTGGAACGGATCCTGATGATCGTTGTCCTGTGGCTACAGCCATGGCTTCATGCGGCGTGCCTGACGGGTAGCATTATGCGCAGGTTCGGCAGCACTCTCGCCAACATTAGGCAGTGGCAAGGCGGGTTTGCGCAGAGGTGGGTCATCGTCCCCGGTGGCGTCACGACCGCGGCCATCAGGCCCGTATCGGTGGACCGGTGCCTATTGTACGGCGGCGGCGGCATTCAGCAGGCCGGCCCCGTAAAAGGGATCCAGCCCGCGGGCCCCGAGATCCGTGGCCGTGGCCTGCAGCTTGTCGAGGACCTGCTGGGGGGACATCGCCGGATTGCGGGACAGCATCAGGGCGACGGTGCCGGTGACGAAGGGGGCCGCCATGCTGGTCCCGGAGCTGTAGGCGTATTCGCCGAAGCGGACGGGGACGGTGCTGAGGATGTCGATGCCGGGGGCACAGAGGGTGACGGCCGAGTTGAACGCCGAAAAGTCCGGTCGGATGTAAGCCATCTGGCCGCTGGCGAGGGCCGTTTGATCGAGGCCGACGGCACCGACCGAGATGACGCCCGGATAGGCGGCGGGATACTGGAGGGCGTTGCCTTCCAGGGCGGCATTGCCGGCGGCGGCAACGATGACGATGCCACTGGCGAGGGCCAGATCGACCTGTTCTTTCAGGAAGCGGCTGGGACGTTTGTTGCCGAGGCTGATGTTGATGACGCGGGCCCCGAGCTGGACGGCCTGCTGGATGCCGCGACCGATGTTGAAGACCGTTCCCCCGGAGCCGTCCGCCACCCGGATGGGGAGGATTTTGGCCCCCCAGGCCATGCCGGCGATGCCGACGTTGTTGTTGCTCACCCCGGCGATGATGCCGCTGACGTGGGTGCCATGGCCAAAATCGTCGTCGAGCGAACCGCCCGGATTGAGCAGGTTCACGCCGGTGGCGGCGATGTTGCCGCTGAGGTCCCGGTGGCTGAGGTCGATGCCCGTGTCGATGACGGCGACGACGATGTTCTCGCCGAGGCTGATGTCCCAGGCCGCTGCTGCCTGAATGGCCGTGAGTCCCCATTGCGATTGCTGGCGGGGGATGGGCCCGGCGAGGCGGAAAAGCTCGTCATTCGGCACCCGCTGCGTGCGAAAGCCGGTGGCGGTGCCGTCACCATTGCGGACCAGGGGAAGGGCTGCCTGGTCGTTCGTTTCGAGATCGGCGACGAGGGGGCGGACCCGCTGGGGCTGGGTGGTGACGATGCGGCCCCAGGTGTCGGTGGGGCCGGAGTCGCCATGTTCCAGGGTCAGCACGCCGGGCAGGGCGGCCAACTGCTCCCAGCTGGCGGCACCGCGCTTGATCACCAAGTCGTGGGGGCGATCGGCGGTCGCGGGCCCCGGTGTGCAGGCCGCGAGCAGGGCCAGCCCGCTCAGGACGGTGGCCAGGAGGTGACGGTGTTGGGTCACAGGGCGAACTCCCAGTTCCGCGAGACCGACTCCCGCCCGAGGGCGGTGCCGATGCCGGTGCGGGTCAGCAATGCTTCGGCGGTGGACGTCTCCAGGGCGGTGACGCTCCAGCTGTAAAAGAGGGGATTGGCCGGATCGGCGCTGCGTTTCAAGCCGGCGTCGTTCAGGTTCTGCGGGATGTAGGGAAAATCGACAGAGGTCCGGTCGGTGAAGGCGGTCCAGATCGGTTTGGCGTCCGTTTTCTCCTGATAGACGTCGACGGCGTACAGTGCCGCACCGGGGACCGGGGACCAGCGAAAGCCCGGCCGGCCGCCGACGCCTGTGCCCTTGTGGGGTGGCGAGACGAGGTCCGGCGGGAGGAGGAAATTCAGCGTGACCGGGGTGCCACCGGCGACGCGGGTGGAGGCGATGCTCAGGTTGTGACCGGCATCGTCGGCGACGGTGGCCGTCACCAGGTACTGCAGCCCGTTGCGCGGGACGGGGATGCTGCCCTGGCCGGCGCCGACGGCCCGGTAGACGAGCATGGAACCGAGCAGGCCAAAGTCAAGGGACGTCTCCACCTGCACGTTGTTCAGCGGGGTGGCGCCGAGGGTGACGCCGATACTGCCCGTCAGCGGTTGCAGGGTGAGGTTCTGGTTGCCGTTCTGGGGGGTGGTCTGGGGATCGCCTGGACCCAGGGTGACAGGCCGGAAGCCGAAAGAGGTGAACTGCAGCGGTTGGCCACCACTACCGTCGGCGCCGCTGGCCGTCTGGCCGCCGCCGAGCATGCCGGAGGAGATGTTGCCGGTGGGCAGCCGCAGGAGCATCCCGTAGCGGCCGGCGGCGTCCGTCTTGGCGCTGGTGTTGGGACCGGCCGTGTAGGTCAAAAAGGCATTGGGCACGGGGCGGGTGGCCTGCAGGACCGTGCCGGCCAGCCCGGTGCCCCGGGAGGCGCCGGGGCCGATGGTGGCGTGGCGCGG
>JACMPN010000296.1 GCA_014377495.1 Candidatus Sericytochromatia bacterium | reverse complement strand
TTGGATACGGCCACAGACCGGCCGCGACCCCTCGGCCGCCTGAGCGCCTGCCAGGCCATGAGACCATTGACCGGCAAACGGGTACTGATCACCCGGGCCCATCCCGGTGCCGAAACCCTCGCTAACCGCCTGACGGCCTTGGGCGCCGAAGTCGTTCTGGCCCCGACCATCGCCATCGAACCGATTGCCGATCCCGCCCCATTGTTCGCCCAGGTGGCCCGTTTGACTGCTGCGGACTGGGTGGTCATCACCAGTCCCACCGCGGCTCGCCTCTGGGCCCTTTGTACGGGAACCGTGACCGTCCCGGCCCGTCTGGCCGCCATCGGCGAGGCGACGGCCGCCGAACTGCGCTCACAGGGCCTCCCGGTGGCCTTCACGGGGGCCAGGGCGACAGGAGCCGCCTTGGCATCATCGTTGCTGTCCCTGGGCCCCACAGGCCGCTTCCTGCTGCCCCGCTCCGACAAGGCCGTAGCCGACCTGCCCATCAAACTACGGTCGGCCGGTGCCGACGTCATCGAATGCGACCTATACCGGACGGTTTCACGGCCTTGGACGGCTGATGAGGTCAGGGCCGTGGGTGCCGGGGTCGACGCCGTCACGGTCATGAGCCCTTCGGCCCTGGATGGCCTGCTTAGCCAGCCGGGTGTCACCCTGTGGCTGTCTCGGGCCAGACTGGTGGCCATGGGCCCGACGACGGCCTCGGCAGTGACGGCGCGGCTGGGGCGACCCGATGCGGTGGCGGATCCCCCGTCGATCGAGGCGCTCATCGCCAGCCTCTGTGCGGTCCTCGGTCACACAGGCGGCTGATTTATTCGCGGCACACGGGGCGGTGACGGGCCCCGGAAAGCGTGAATCCCGTGGGGACTTGGCAGAAAGCGAGGTTTGGGGGATTGACCGCCGCCAAGCCTCTGGTACAATCCTGTTGTGCTTGTTTATGGGGACGTGGCGAAATTGGCAGACGCGCCAGCTTGAGGTGCTGGTGTCCAAAAGACGTAAGGGTTCAAGTCCCTTCGTCCCCACCATCGATTGCACCGGTTTCTGGCCTTCCTCAAGGCCCGGCGCACCAGCGCTGACAAGGAACTGAAAAGCCCGGCTAACCGAAGTTAGCCGGGCTTTTGCGATACAAGGGCTTAAAACACACGGATCCGAACGCCAAAGCGGCGGACGCAGAGCCACGGGAACGCAGGCCGCAGGCACAGGAACCCAGAGCAGCCTGATCGGTGAGTGCGTCTGGGATGGTCAGGGTGCCTTGATTGGGGGACGGTTCCCGACGACAGCGCCTAATGGCGCTTAGGAGGGGTTCGGCCCGCAAGCGAGGTGCCATGGCCACCCCAGACGCACTCACCCCAAACGGCATCGAGGCCGGTCTTGACCGGCCCCGGTGGTGCGCGGATGAGCGCTTACTCTTTGACGGCAGCCTTGGCTTTCGCCTTAGGCTTGGTGGGCTGGACAACTTCCTTCAGACCCTTGCCGGGCGTGAAGACAGGAGCCTTCTTGGCCTTGATCTTCAGGACGGAACCCGTGCGGGGGTTGCGGCCCTCACGAGCGGCCCGCTCACGCACCTGGAACGTACCGAAACCAACCAACGTCACCTTGTCGCTCTTCTTGAGGGCGGCCGTCACGGCATCAAGCGTGGCGTTCAGGAACAAGTTGACATCCTTCTTCGCCATCTTGGTTTTCTTGGCGATGGCCTCAACGAGTTGCTCTTTGTTCATCCGAAGATTCCTCTTTCACACACCGAGTGCTTTCGAGGAATTACTATAAGCCATGAGGGTGGTGTTGTCTAGCGATATGGCCGCTCAGTCAGCAGAGACTTTACTCCTGACGACCTTCTAGCGTGATCGCGAGTGGCAAATGCAGCAACCGTACGACGTTCAGCGAACGGCCTTTTTGGCGGAAATCCTCTGGCAAACCCCCTTGCGGATGGTCCGATTTGAGCAACGCTTGAACCGTTTTGTATTGGCTTGCTCGGGGCCAGAGGAAGTGCTGGCCTTCCTTCCCAACACTGGCCGATTGCAGGAACTGCTCGTCCCCGGGGCCGCCATCGGGCTGTTGCCGGCCGACCGGCAGGGCAAGACCCGGTGGGACGCGCAAATCGTGCAGCACGGGACCGGCTGGGTGATCCTCGACAACCGCCTGACCATGACCCTCGTCGGGCAGGCTTTGGCGGCCGGCACCCTGGCGGCGTGGCAGCCCTATGGCCCGTGGCGGGCGGAGGTGCCCTGCGGACGCCACCGTTTCGACTACGCAGCGCTACAGGGCGAGGTCCAGGCCTGGCTGGAGGTCAAGGCGGTCAATCTGATCATCGACGGGGTCGCCCGCTTCCCGGGGGCTCCCAGCGTCCGGGCCACGGCCCACCTGAGGCAGCTCAGCACCTTGGCCCGGGCCGGCCATGCGGCCGGGATGATCTTCGTTATCGGACGGGACGATGCCGTCGCCTGCGGCCCCCATCGGCCGATGGATCCGGCCTTCGCCGATGCCTGGCTGGATGCGCTGGCCACCGGCGTCAGGCTGATGGCTCAGCGCTGCACTGTCTCGCCGACGGGGATCAGGCTTTTGGCCGAGCCGGTGCCTTTGTGCGTCGAGCCTGGGTCGTCGGACGCGGCGCAGGCGCAGCAGCCGCCTTGAACATCGTGGCGTATTGCGACTGATACCGGAGGACGGCCGGCACGTAGCCCTGAGTCTCCTGTGGCAACAAGGGTGCCACGGTGGCATAGGTAGCCTGCTGTCCGCCCTTGACCTTCATGGCCCGACGGAGACGACCGATACCACCGTTGTATGCCGCCAGGGTATAGGCCCAGCGGTAGCGGGGGTTGACGTCCGCGAGAGAATCATGGAGCTGGCGCAGGTAGAGGCAGCCGCCGGCGATGTTCTGGGCGGCATTGAACGGGTCCCGCATGCCGGCACCGCTTGTGTTCAGGTCCGCCACCGTCTCCGGCATCTGCTGCATCAGGCCCAGGGCCCCGGCCGTGCTGACGGCTTTGGCGTTGAAGGCCGACTCCTGGGCGATCAGGCCGAGGACTGCCTCAGGCTCCAGACCGTACCGCAGGGCCTCCCGGCGGACGATCGGGACAAGATCCCTGGGCGGCACCCGGTGGACGCCACCCTGCAGACCGGACAGCTTGGGCTGTGAGGGCCCGCCGACATCCGGCAGGGTGATCATCGGGGCGTCGCACGCCGAAAGGGCGAGCGACACGACCAGACCGGCCAGCAGGCCGTCACGGATGAACATCGGATGTCCGCCTCTTCCGATCCTAGTGATCGTCGTGCGCCAGCCAGCCCGAAAGCTTCTTGGCGGCAGCAAAGTCAGGATGCCGGTCGATGGCCTCCTGAAGGTTGCCTTGGGCTTCGTGGAGGGCATCATGGGTGGTGATGGTCATGACCCGCTGCAATTCCTCACGCACGCCCTTGGTGCCGGCACCCAGCATGGCCAGGACGAGGTTGAAGTGCGCCTGAGCATTCGTCCGGTCGAGCCGCATGGCCTCTTTGGCCGTCTTGGCGGATTTGTCGAATTCGCCGTTCAGGGCGTGGAGCCAGCTCAGGCAGGTGTAAGCAGTGCCTTTGGTCTGCTTGTCGCCGTCGAGCGCCTTCTCGAAGAGACCAATCACCTCGGGATAGGGCGCCTTGGCCTCATACTTGGCCATGCCTTCCTGCAGAAAGTCTTGGGTGGCGGTCCCATCCATTAGTGATCTCCTCCGTGGGTCTAATCCGGCTAACGATGGTAGCGGGTTGGCAGGCCCTTTGACAAGGCACCAGGCCTCCGAAGTGAGGCCGCCATGGGGCATACTGGACATGGACGGCGCCGATGTCCGCCAACGACGGGCCGGAGAGCCATCCCGTTCCCTGCCGGTATCACGCCACCACCGGCAAACGCCCGCCGCAGTAGTGCCGGAAGGTGTGAAGTCGGGATGCTGCGCCCGCAGAATGGGGCCTGCGTCACAGATGGTGGCTGGGCCATCGGCATAACCTCGGCTATCATCGACCCGTTTCGGTTGCATCGTGGAGACCCGCCTGCCGCAATGACCATGCAGACATCCATCGAACCCCAGATCCACTATTTGGCCATGAAAACCGCCCGGGCGAACATCCGTGGGGACCGCCTCGTCATCAAGGTGCCCAAGCAGTGGCCGAAGCGCCTGCAGCTGCGGGCGATCGAGCAGCTCACGGATTGGGCGCAGCGGCATTTGGCCCGCACGGATCGGCAGGACTGGCACGAGATCGAGCCCGGCCCCACCCACACCGTCGAGTCCCTGACAGAACTGGTCTACCAGATCAATGCTGAAACGTATCAGGTCGATGTGGCCAAAGTGCGTATCGGCCGGGCCAAGTACAGCCGGCTCGCCCAGGCCAACATCCGGACCCGGACGCTGACTTTTTCCCGTTTTGCCATTGACGGCATGCCTGAATCGGCACTTCGCTATCTGATCACCCATGAACTGGCGCATTTTCTCGAAGCGAACCACTCTTCCCGGTTTTGGGCCCATGTCGCCCGTTTTATCCCGGAATGGCAGGTCCAACGCAAGCTCGCCCAAGACTACCAGGAGCTGCGTGTCCGCCAGGAAGACCGGATCGGTGCCGCCCAGCCCGTCGTCCCGGTCTCCCCCCCTACGCCGGCACCGGTGGTGAGCGCCCCGCTACAGTTATCGCTCTGGTAGTCCGCCCCGACTGCAGCCGGCGGCATACCCCAGCCTCAGCGGTTGGCGATAGCCTTTTACCAAAACTGGCCCAGCGATGAATCCAACGGCGTTTTCAGCCACAACGGCCTTGTGGCGCCGTCAAATACCGGCGTTATACTGACCTCCAGGGTCATATGAGGTCAGTAACGAGGTGTCGGTTCGTCCCGGCAGGTTCTCCCGAGTATTTCCCTGCAACCGGTCTCAACTGTGCATGAGGGAGAAACCATGCTCTCGACGGATCAAACGCTTACGTGCGGCGACTGCGGCACGACCTTCCCCTTCTCGGCTTCCGAGCAGGCGTTCTATCAGGAGCGTGGCTTTACGACGCCCAAGCGCTGCAAGGCCTGCCGGGCGGCAGCCAAGTCGCGCATGGGCGGCGGCACCGCTGGCGGTTCCGGGACCCCTGCACCCCGAGGCGAGCGCACCGAGCGCACCATGTACCCCACGACCTGCGCCCAGTGCGGGGTCTCAACCGAAGTGCCCTTCAAGCCGACCGGTACCCGGCCGGTTTTGTGCCGGGACTGCTTCCGGCAGCACTAAACCGTTCGGATGACACCCGTCGGTGACACGGTGGGGTCCATCAGCGACACAAGATGCCCCCGGTTCGCCGATGGGGCGTCTTTTTTGCGTCTGGAGCGCCGTTTTTCGCGCAACCGACCTTGGATTCAGGGGCCAAAGAAGGGCGGGGCCACGGTAAAACCCGCGG
>JACMPN010000295.1 GCA_014377495.1 Candidatus Sericytochromatia bacterium | reverse complement strand
TGCCGCCAGGATGATGGGCCAGGGGAGTGTCCGTCTCATCGGAGGTCCTTCGCCGGGATGTGCTGCTGGATCCAGCGGATCCGCGCCTGGGAGTCGGTGCGCCAATTGGCCTCCGTGCGCATGGCGGCGATTTTCTGATAGGCCTCGATGGCCATTCGCCATTTGCCCAAGGTCTCCTGGAGCTCACCCTGTTTGAACAATGCCTGGACCAGCCAGCGGGGATCGGCGGGCGGGCTCAGCGGCGTGACGAGCGACAGGGCTTTGACGGCTTCCGGTTTGTTGCCGGCAGCCGAGAGGGCGTAGCCGACCCAATACTGGGCCTCGGCCGCAGCCAGCGACGGGTGGGCGGCCAGCTTGGCCATCTGCTCGTAGGCGTTGCCGGCATCGGCCCACCGGCGTTGCTCCCGCAAGGTGACGCCGAGACGCCGATAGGCTTCCAGCCGTTGCGGCATCGGGACCTGGGCATCCGTGGCCAGGTCCCGGAGGTGCGTTTCCGCCTCGGGAAGTTTGCCATCCTTGACCTGGGCGAGGGCCACGTTGAACCGGGTCTGCAGAATCATGGCCGGGCTGGGTGCCGGTTGGCGGTTGAGGAGTTGCTGCCAGCGCTTGTTCGCCAGGTCAAAAGACCCTGCGGCGAATGCCATCTGGGCCAACTGATCCAGGGCGGCCACTTCAAACCCCTCATTGGCGGCAGCGATTCGCGTAAACGTTGTCTCTGCCGCCGCCACCTGTCCGGCCCCCCGCTGTGACCGTCCCAGCCAAAAAAGGGTCGCTCCGCTCGGATGGGGGTGGGACGAAAGGAGCGCGATCGCCTCGTCGTAGCGGTCACCGTTGACGAGTTTCTGGCCCAAGGCGTCCAGGACTTCCAGGGCGACGAGGTCCTCGGGATGTTCCGACCGGTAGGTTTTGAGTGCCGAGACGGCACTGTCAAGATCCGTGCCGGCCGCCAGGGCCTTGAGCAGGCCCCGTCCGGCTTCGATCTGCCTAGTCGGAAAACTGCTCTGCACCTGTTTGTAATAGGAGACGGCCCGGGCCGTCTCCCCCATCGCCAAGGCCGTATCGGCACTGTGCATCAGAGCTTGGGCCCGAAGCTCGACCCCGCTGGCCGGATGGCTGAGCACGGCGGCAAATCGGTCGAGTGCTTCGGGGTAGGCCTTGGCCCTGAGCAAAATCTCCCCCTCGTTGAACAGGGCGTCACCCACCTGACGGTGGGTCGGATGCTGCTGTCGATACGATTCCCACGCTGCGATCGCTTTGTCGCCCTGGCCCTGCTGCAGCCAGGTCCGGCCAATCTTGTAGGCGGCGTCACCGGCATTGGTCGGATCGGCGGTGATCACGGCCTGCAGGGAATTGCGGGCTTCGTCGAACCGTTTCAGGGCCGTTTGACTGTCGGCCAGCAGCAACCGTGAAGCCCTGGCGATTTCCGGGCGGGCCGCATGCTCCAGTTCGCGCAATGGGCCGATGGCATCGGCGTGGCGCCCGGCCCGCAGCAGGGCGGACGCATAGCCGAACAGCCCTTCCTGGACCCGCATGGACGTCGGATAAGTCTTCAGGAAGCCTTGAAAGGACTGGATGGCCGTGTCCAGCTGACCTGCATTCAAGGCTGCCTGCGCCCGGTAGAACGACACTTCAGCATCCTGATAGGGTTGCCACGCTTGGATGGCTGCCTGGTATTCACCCGCACGGAAGTAAGCAAACCCCAGGGCCCGCTGGCCTGCCCCGCCCGCCTCGGGTGCCGCCAGGTGGCGGATGGCGGCCTGGAACTGACCCTGCTGATAGAGTGCCTCACCCAGCAAAGCCTGCGTCTGGCCGGCGACTGGGGCCGTCGGATAGTCCTTGAGCAGGGTTTGGCTGTGGTTGGCACTGTCGGCAAACTGCGCCTGCCGGAACTCCGTCATCGCCAGACCATAGAGGGCGTTGGCTGCCCAGGGGCTACGCTTGTCCAGAGTCCAGCTCTGGCGAAACGCCTCGGCGACTTTGGGCAGTTCTTTCGTCCCGAGCCGGCTCATCCCCAAAAAGAACTGAGCAGCGGACTGCCAGGGGTCCTGGGGATGTTGGGTGAGCCAGGTGGCGAGGATGGGCGTGGCATCTCCGGGGCGCTGGGCCTGCAGTAGGGCGTAGGCCAGGCCGATCTGGGCCCTTCGGCCCCAGGTGCCGGTCGGCCGCACGGCCTGAAAATGCGGGATTGCCAAGGGCCAGGCCTGCTGACGGCTGTGGGCTTCGCCGGCCAGGTAGGCACCTCGGTCGGCCACGTCCAGATCGTTGGTTTGGCGGCCGACAGCGGCATAGATCTGGGCCGCCGCGAGCAAACGACCCCAGCGCCAATAGGTATCACCCAGGCCAAGTCGGGCCTGCACCGCCATGGGGCCCTGCGGTTCCCGGTCGAGGCCGGCACGGAACGCCCCTTCCGCCTCGGCGAACTGGCCAAGCGCCTGATAGCTCCAGGCCAAGGCGTAGGTGGCGGATTCCACATCGTCGTTCGGCCACTGGCTGCGGTACTGCTTGAGCACGGGAACGGCGTCAGCGTATGCGCCGTTCCCGAAATGCAGGGCTGCCAGGGCCAAGGTGGCTGGGCGCTGCAAACGGGAACCCGGCCACTGCCGCAGGAAAAACCGCAGGGTCTCGACGGCCCCGGGCCGATCACCTTTGGCCAGCAGCCCTCTGGCCAGATCCAGCAGGGAGGCTTCACCGTCATCACCCAACGGGGCCGTGGCCAGAAAGCGGTTCAACAGGGTCAGCGCCAAGTCGACCTGACGGCGGGCGAGGGCGTCCCGACCCGGGCCGCCCGCCAGAGGGGCCGGGATATCCAGCCGATCCATGGCAGCCCGCACGGCATCGGCCTGCGGGGCTCTCTGGCCGGCGAGATCCTGCCAGGGCAACGCAGGGTCCGGATAGGCCTGGGCGGCGGCGCTGAGCGGCTGCAGGCAAATGAGGGCGAAGAGGCTCGCGAGGGCACGGTGGCGCATGGGCCACAGTTTAGCCTTCGCAAACCGGCTCGTACAGGGGTTGAGCCCGGTTTGCTGGCCACCACGGCCAACCTCAGCAGTGTTTTTTCAGCGCGACCCCCTAATCCCCCGGAACCGGAACCAGGCATGATCGATGGGATGACGCCCGACGAGAGGTTCCGTCCAGCATGCAAAGCCCCACGACATCTGACCAAGCCAGCCGCACGCTGTCACCCGAGCGCTGGGTACAGGCCTTCATAGCCGGCCGCACAGACATCAGCACCATTCCCCCGCCGCCCCATAACCTGTTGCGGGCGGCCCGACAGTGGCTCAGCCGCTGGAAGGGTTTGACCCGGCCCGAGCGCTTGCGGGTCGTCGAGTTGCTCGGCCACGTCGGCGATGACGCTGACGGCGAGCAGCTGCTTCGCCTGGGAGAAGGGGTCGAGGACGACCCGAATGTGGCGTCGGACTGGCGGGAGACGGTCCTGTCCACGATTGACGAGGCATTTGGCGGGATCGAGGCCAGAGCCAGAGAGTTGGAACGCTTGGCGCCTGCCAGCGGGTGAGTGATACTGAGGCCCACCACCGTTGCTGTGTGAGGTCTGACGTGTCTCTTCGAAGCTGGTTTCCCGCCACGGCGCTGGCCGCACCGATCCTGATTGCCCTGGTGGCGAGTTGCACGGCTGGTGGCGGCAACCCGTTCAGCGCCTACGTGCTGCCCCAGGCGCTGCCCTCGCCGGTGCTCGGCTACGGCACGCTGATGATGACCGTGGACGGGGCGTCCCGGCGCTTCGAACGGGCCGTGTTCTTCACCCCGGGGGGCGCCAAGTTCGGCATCCGCCCTGACGAGATCGGGGCGCAGCAGCGCAAGGACATTTTCGTCGACGAGGTCGTCGGACAGCAGATGAACTTCCGCATGGAAGTTCCTGGGCTGGTTGGCGATGGCCGGATTACGGACGGCACCAATTTGGAGATCTCCGACCGTCGGACCAACCCGCCGACCGTGTACAAAGGCCCAATCTCCGTCTTCCTGCAAAGCGCCGGACGTCGCCGCGGTCTGCCGGTCCTCGGGACTTTCTCCGGGACCCTGACCGGTACGGATGGCAAGCAGATCACCGTCAGCGACGGCCAATTCTACGGGCACCTGGCAACAGACGTTTAAATGATGGCTTGAAGTGACTGTGCACGTTTTTTTCACCCAACTGCCCGCCTCAGCTGTGACTTGATGTCACCTGAAGCGGGCTTTTCCTTTGCTCAGCCGAGCATCTCGGCAGGTGGTTCTGTCAGTACGGGACAGCCTAGTGGCTCGGGCCAGTCGCTGAGGCGCTCGTCGCCCACGATCATGGCGTCCGGACGTGCGGCTTGGGTCAGCCAGGCGAGACGATCCCAGGGTTCACCGATATATTCGGGCCCGGGATCCGGCTGGAACCACTCGGCCTGTTGCCGGAGGAGCCAACCGATCTTGGCCAGCAGGTTGTCGTCGATCCCCAATGTTTCGGCATCCGTTCCCTGGATGGGTCCCATATAGTGGGCCATCAAGCCCGGACTGATGCAGAGGGTGGTTTTACCGGTCCGCCAGGCTTGGCCCAGCCGTCCCCAGGGGGATTCCTCGGGCCGGTGCAGCAACGTCAGCCAAAATCCGCGGGGGTCCAGCACCACCCTAGCCATCCAACACCTCCAATAAGGCGATCAGCGCTTCCTGGCGCTGAGGCAAAGGCTGGGCCCACGCTTTTGTCTGCCAGGCAGTGACAACCTCGTTGGCTGCAGCCAGTTCAGCCGGCTGGGCGGGCGAAGGGCGCACCAGGATACGTTTTGCAGCCTCTGGCTGCGATGGTTTTTGGCGCATAGGGGGTCCTTTCGGGAGATCGGCCAGTGCAGAATGACCAAGGGCTTGCCACGTCAGTTATACTGGTTATCGTGTGCGTCCCGTCATTTGGCGGTTGTTCGCATACTTCCTATTCAAGCATGGGTAACGGGCCGCGATTGATGGAAGTCACCCTCCAAGCTGAGTCGGTATCAGCGGCCGATCTTGGGCCGATGATCGAGAGTCTGATCACGCCGTATTTGGAGGAGTCCTATCCGGAGTCCTTCGCGGATGCCGAGTGGCGCAGTCACTGGCACCACCGGTTGCAGGGCTGGCTCCAGGATGACACCGTCCGTGTGCGCACGTTGCGCACCGAGACCTGGGTGGGCTTTGCTGCCTGCCGGCTGATCGGGCGGGATGGCACGACCCTGGCGGAGCTGGTGGACCTCTACGTGGTGCCGGACATGCGTCGGCATGGCTTGGGCAGCCACCTTGTCGAGGACGTGATCGCCTGGTCGGCCCAAAATGGGGCTCGCGAGATGTCGATCGCCATCAAAGTCCGGCACCAGACTGCCGTGGACTTTTTCGCCCAGCTCGGGTTTTCCCCGCAGCGCCTCCTGCTAACCCGCTGGATCTGAAAAGTGCCGTTGGGGTGCCCCGGACCACCCCAACGGCACTACGCGTCTTCGGCGCCCTCGATGACGTGCTCGTGCGCTTCGGCGAAGAGGCTCATCACGTGGCGGTCACAGAGGCTGTACAAAGTGGACTTGCCGACCTTGCGGGCCTTGACCAGCTTCAGGAAACGCAGAAACCGTAATTGATGCGAGACGGCGGCCTGGGTGATCCCGAGCAACTCGGTCAGTTCCCAGACTGCCAATTCGCCCACGGACAGGGCCGACACCAGCCGCACGCGGGTCGGATCGGACAGGGCCCGGAAAATCTCGGCCAACTGCTCCGCCAAGACCGGCGGCACCATGGCCGCCGCCGCCTGCGGCATCCGGAGACTGCCGTCAGCGGGCACTTCCTCGTCGGCCTCCGTGTCGCCGGCCAGACGGTTATCCGGCTGGCTCATCGCCATCGGTTGCTGGTCGGTTTGACCGGCTTTTGCTCGCCCTTGGGCAACCATCCTGGCTCCTCATCACGTTTCAAAGATTGTGGGCATGCTAGCAAGCCGACCAAGCGCCGACAAGCAACAGCCGCAGACAGCATGTCCGCCGTCCTCTCCCGTTGAGATTTTTCCGTCATGGACCGACACGCAACACGCTGGACACATCATGCACCGAATCCGACGCCTTCAGTTGCGTCAGGGCGTGCTGGATATCCGCCTCGCGGGCCGGACGGGTAATGAAAACCATTTCAGCCAGGCCTCCGGTCACGCGGGACTGCACGAACGTCTCGATGCTGATCCCGTGCTGGCCGAGGCCGCTGCCGACAAATCCCAACACGCCGGGCCGGTCGTGGGTGGACAGCCGCAGGTAAAACTGACTGATCGTCTCGCTCATCGGCAGCAATGTGCCGGTGTGGTTGTGCTGGCAGGCCATCAGTCTGCTTGATTTGGCAGCCGTGATGTCGCTGGCGATATTCAGGATGTCGCTGACGACGGCGCTCGCCGTCGGCATCTGCCCGGCACCCCGCCCGTAAAGCATGACGTCGCCGACAGCGTCACCTTTGAGAAAGAGGGCATTGTAGACGCCGTTGACGGCCGCCATCGGATGGCCCACCGGGACGAGACACGGATGGACCCGCGCCTCGATCCCCCGTTCGTGCTGCGCCGCCTTGGCCAACAGCTTGATCACGTAGCCGAACTGCTTGGCATAGGCGATATCCGTGGCGGTGACGCCCCGGATGCCTTCGCAATGGATCTGGTCGACGTCGATCCGACAGCCGAAGATCAGGCTCGCCAGAATGGCGAGTTTGTATTTGGCGTCATGACCGTCCACGTCAGCCGTCGGATCCGCTTCGGCATAACCCAGACGCTGCGCCTCGTCGAGCACGTCGGCCAAGTCCCGGGCTTGTTCGGTCATGGCCGTGAGGATGTAGTTCGTCGTCCCGTTGATGATCCCGGCCAGTTCCGTCACCTCATTGGCGATGAGGCTGCGCTTGAATGGCTGGATGACCGGGATTCCCCCGCCCACGGACGCTTCGAAGTAAACGTCCACGCCCATCTCATTGGCGGCCGTGAAGATCTCCCGACCAAATTTGGCGATTGCCTCTTTATTGGCGGTGACGACATGCTTGCCGTGGCGGATTGCCTCCAGCATCAGCTCGACAGCCGGCTCCGTGCCGCCCATCAGTTCGACGACGATGTCCACGTCTGGATCCGTCGTCACGGCATGCAGGTCCGTCGTCAGCAGGGCGGCATCGAGGGCGACGCCACGGTCCTTGTGGGGGTCACGCACGCCGACCTTGGCGAGTTCGATCCGCCGACCCGTGCGATGGGCGTACAGCGCTGACTTGTCTTGCAGGAGCTTGACCACGCCGGCGCCCACCACCCCGCAGCCCAGCATGCCCACGCCAATCGGTGTGGCTCCGGTACTCATGTCGCTCCCCCTTTGTCGGTTGGTATCAAGAGCGGCAGGTCCCGCTGCAAAATGGTGACGTTTCCTACCCGCTTGACCCGCTCGCCGCTCAGGTATTCCCCTTTGCGACCGACCGATTTGAGCACCAGGCCCTTCGACCAGTCGAATGCCGTCGGGGAAAAGCTGAGGCGGATCAGGTAGGCACCGCCAGACAACCCGTCGGGCAATGTCAGCAGGGACCGAAAGCGCCCGTCCTTGACCAGGGGCAGGCCCTGGACAACGACCGTCTGATCCTTCTGGTCCTGCAGGCTGATCAGGATCTGCGCCTGATCGGGCAGATTCGTCTCGCCCTGGACGAGGACGTGGGACCTGTCAGGCAGCGCCGCATGTCCGTCGAGAAGCGACGGTGGGGTGTGCCTGCAGCCGGTCATCGCCAGCAGGACGGCTCCAGCAGCATACGAGGCATAACGCATGGTGGCAGGGTAACCCAAGCATGCCAGCCCGCCAAGCGCCCCCGGCCTCGCCCAGGAAGCATGCTAATGTTCGCTGCAAAGTCGCCGGAAATCCATTTCTCTGGCAAATTTTCACCCACATTTGTGGCGACGCATGAGGATGTACCGATGAGCCTGCAGCCAGCGACGATTCACCAGTTGGACCACGACGGCATGTTGGCTTTGACGGATCGGTCTCCGGCCCGGGCGGAGTCGGCCTTTCGCCAGGCGCAGACGTTGGCCGCTGCCGTGACGAAATTGGCGGCCGGCTGCCAGAACGTCTTCATCTGCGGCATGGGTGGATCGGCGATTTCGGGCGACCTGTGGCGGGCATCGCTCGGTCAGCAGGAGAGCCGGCCGATGACGGTCCAGCGTGGTCCCGGCCTGCCGGCCTGGGTCTGTCCTGACACGTTGGCGGTGTTTCTCAGCTATTCCGGCAACACGGCGGAGACGCTCGATGCTTACCACCGGGCTCAGGAAACTGGCTGCCGCATCGTGGGCATCAGCAGTGGCGGGCAGCTCAGCCGCAGTCTCCGGGAATCGGGTCGGCTGCTGGTGCCCGTACCGCCCGGCATGCAGCCGCGGGCGGCCTTGCCGGAAATCTTCTTTTCGCTGCTGGGCGCCACGTCCCTGTGTGACGGCCTCACCCCCGGCGAACGGGCAGCCGTCGCCGCCTGGGAAGCCATGGCAAAGGTCGTCTCGGCCGAAGGCAATGGCCAGGACGGTCAGGCCCAGGCGCTTGCCCGGTCATTCAACGAAACCACGCCATACTTGCTGGGCTTGACCCCGCACACGGTGGCCGTGGCACAACGCTGGCAGACCCAGATCAACGAGAACGCCAAGCTGATGGCCCTCGTTGCCGCATTTCCGGAAATGACCCACAACGAAATCGTGCCGTTGCATGCGATGACGCCTGCACCCTACCACCTGGTGCTCTTCCGGGAGTCCGAAACCCATCCCCTGGTCCGCGCACAGCTGGACATCACGTTGGCCATGCTGGCGGATCGCTGGCAGGGCGTTTCGGAACTGGAGGGCAGCGGAGGACCGCTGCTGGCCCGGCAGATGTCCCTGGTGACCTTGGGCGACTATGTTAGTATCTATCAAGCGTTATTACGAGGCCTTGATCCGACTCCGGTCGGGGCCATCCAGCAGCTGAAGGCCCGCATGCAGGCGGCGTCCCCGGCGTCTCCCTGAACCTTCATCGTGGCACGTTGGCAGGAGCGAACAGGCATCGTGACAATCAAAATCTTTTTTACGGCACATGGCTGGACAGGTCCGCTGGCCGAGACGTTCACCTTTGAGCGGGTCCGTCAGGCGACTCAAGCCATTTGCACCACCCTGCGCCGCATGCAGAACTATTCCGATAATTTCCCGCCCCGCCTCGTCATCGGCCACGACACCCGGTTCCTGATGCCTAAGTTTGCCCGGGCAGCCGCCGAAGTCGTCACACAAAATGGCTTCGACGCCTTCCTGATCGAGACCCCGGTGCCCACGCCCGTCATTGGTTGGGCCATCAAGGACGAAGTCGTCACCGGCGGGATGGCCTTCACGGCCGCCGATGCGCCTGCGGACGATGGCGGCCTGCTGTTTTTCAGCGCCCAGACGGCCCTGGCCCCGATGGAGCTGACATCGGAAATCGAAGAGGAGATGGGCGGTCCCATGGGCGACCGGGTGACCAAGGTGCCGATCACCCCGGGTGAGATCATCGACACGGACCCCCGTCGCAGCTATTACCACCAAGTGTCCCGGTTCGTGCAACTCCCGTTGATTGCCAAGGCCAACCTCGACATCACGGTCGACTACCTGAACGGTGCCGCCGGTGGCTACTTGCGGGAAATCCTGGCCCAGGCGAACGGTTTGGTGCGTGAGACCCGGCAGGTGCCGGAGTCACAGTTCGGCGGCCTGGTGCCCAAACTGACTCGGCAAAACCTCCAGGCGCTCCAGCAACTGGTTCTCACCCCCCGGACACCGTTGCAGGTCGGACTGGGCCTGAATGGCGACGGGTCGGCTGTGGCGGTCGTCGATGCTTCCGGGGCAGTGCTCGAGGCGGATGACGTCCTGGCGCTGCTCGTCCGCTACCTCAGTGAAGTCCGGGACTACGAAGGCACCGTCGTCCTTCCGGAAGGCGAAGGCCCGCTGACCCGGGAATATTGCCGCAGCAAGGGCATCGACGTGCTGGACGTCGAAGGATCGGATTGGCGTCTGATCGGCGAGATGATGCGCACCGGCGGTGCGTTCATCGGGGCCGATCTGCACGGCGGCATCGCCTTGCGGGCGCATCTGCTCCAGCCGGATGGCATCCTCATCGGGATGCTGATCCTGGAGACGATCGCCCACTACAAGCAAAATACCTCCGCCCAACTGCATGCGCTGCGGGCCACGATCGAAGAGCCTGCCGCTGCCAAGCGGTAACGTATAGGGTCAAAACACAAAGCCCCCCGGCCCACAAATTTGGGGGGGGGGGTTGGGGTTTGGCCCCTTACCCCCCGGGGCGGGGGGGCGGAGTG
>JACMPN010000029.1 GCA_014377495.1 Candidatus Sericytochromatia bacterium | reverse complement strand
GTCCCCCACGTTCGCCCAGGACATCGAACAGGGCTTCTTTCACAAGGACATCGTCAGCGGTCGGGTCCATCCAGGTGCCGTCGCCAAAGTCGGGATCGGCCAGAGTCTGATGCAGTCCTTCCTGATCCACCACAGCCAGAGGCTCCCGATGTAACGGTTCGGGCGGGCCCTGCCGGTTGCGCCGAACGACCAGCCGCCTGCCTGTCGAAACCGCCCCGGCGAATCGGCTGGCAGCGGCTTCCCCCGCCGGCCCTCAACCCTTGGCCGTGACTGGCCAGGCGGGTACCCAGTGAGCGGCAATGGCGGTATAATGCAACCAGGGAAAAATTTTCCCAACGGCAAACACAGTCAGCGTGCTGATTGGCGCTGCTGATATCCAGGGGACGACTGTCGCAATGCGGGTTGTGCCCTGCAGATGATACTTGCGGAGGCGTAATGACTGATCCAACGGCGAGTCCTGTGCTGGACGTCGGCCAACCGGCACCGGACCCTGTGAATCCGGCGACGGCGGCGAGTGCGGGGACCGAATTGGAGCAGGCGGCCACGGCGCCCAAGACTCCCGACTTCGACCTGCCCAGCCACAAGGTCTCCAAAGACACCCTCTATGACGCCTCGGCGATTCAGGTCCTCGAAGGGCTGGAGCCCGTCCGCAAGCGCCCCGGCATGTACATCGGTTCCACCGGCGAACGGGGCCTGCACCACCTCGTCTACGAGGTCGTCGACAACTCCATCGACGAGGCCATGGCCGGCTACTGCGACCAAGTCGACGTGACGATCGAGGCCGACGGCTCCGTCACTGTCGTCGACAACGGTCGCGGCATCCCCGTGGACACTCACGCCAAGACGGGCCGCCCGGCCCTCGAGACCGTCATGACGGTCCTCCACGCTGGCGGCAAGTTCGGCGACGGCGGCTACAAGGTCTCCGGCGGCCTCCACGGCGTCGGCGTCAGCTGCGTCAACGCCCTGTCCGACTGGATGGAGACGACCGTCCGCAAAAACGGCAAGATCTACCGGATGCGCTTCGAGCGGGGCATCCCGGTCACCGACCTGGAGATCCTCGGCGACGATCCGGACGGCCGGGGCACCACCCAGCACTTCATGCCGGACGGCTCGATCCTGGAGACCCTGGATTTCCAGTACGACACGCTGACCACCCGGCTGCGGGAGCTGGCCTTCCTGAACGGCGGGATCACGATCACGATCACCGATTTGCGGGTCACCGAGGAGCAGCCTGAGCCCCGGCACGACGAGTACCACTACGACGGCGGCATCCGCCACTTCGTCAAATACCTCAACGAGTCCAAGGACGTCGTCCACCCCGAGCCTGTCTACGTGGCCGGCGTCAAGGACAACGTCGCCGTCGAAGTGGCCTTGCAGTACCACACCGGCTACAACGAGACGGTCATCTGCTTCGCCAACACGATCAACACGCCGGACGGCGGCACCCACCTGACGGGCTTCCGGGCCGTGCTCACCCGGGTGCTCAACGACTACGCCCGCCGGTCAGGCATCCTCAAGGAAGGCGAAGAGAACCTCAGCGGCGAGGACGTGCGGGAAGGCATCACGGCGGTCGTCTCCGTCAAGCTGCCCGATCCGCAGTTCGAAGGCCAGACGAAGGCCAAGCTCGGCAACACCGAAGCCCGTGGCGCCGTTGAATCGGCGTTGGGCGAAGGGCTGAACCACTTTCTGGACACGACGCCGGCCATCGCCAAGATGATCATCACCAAGGCGATCGAGCCCAGCCGGGCCCGTGACGCCGCCCGCAAGGCCCGGGACCTGGTCCGCCGCAAGAGCGTCCTGGAGACCTCGACGCTGCCCGGCAAGCTCGCTGACTGCGCCGAGCGGGACCCGGCCAAGTCCGAGATCTTCTTCGTCGAGGGAGACTCGGCCGGCGGCTCCGCCAAACAGGGCCGGGACCGGGCCTACCAGGCCATCCTGCCCTTGCGGGGCAAGATCCTGAACATCGAGCGGGCCCGCGAAGACAAGATCTACGCCAACACCGAAATCCAGGCCCTGCTGCTGGCCACCGGCGTCGCCGCCGCCAAGGACATCAGGCCGGGTGAGGAGCTGCAGGACGGCTTTGACTTCGCCAAGCTGCGGTATCACAAAGTCATCATCATGACGGACGCCGACGTGGACGGCGCCCACATCCGCACGCTGCTGCTCACCTTCTTTTACCGGTTCGCCCGGCCGATGGTCGATCAGGGCTACGTCTTCATCGCCCAGCCGCCCCTGTACCGGGTCGAAAAGGGCAAGAACCACACCTACATCTACAACGACCGCGAGTTGGAGATCCACCTGGAGAAGGTGGGCCGGGACGTGCAGATCAGCCGATTCAAAGGCCTGGGCGAAATGATGCCCCAGCAGCTGTGGGAAACCACAATGAATCCGGCCACCCGCACCCTGCTCAAGGTGACCATCGAGGATGCCGTTGAGGCCGACCGGATCTTCAACGTCCTGATGGGCGACAAGGTAGAGCCCCGGCGGGAGTTCATCGAGCACCACGCCCTCGAGGCCAACCTCGACCTGTAGGGGATGCACAGCCCGAAAGGCCCGGAGTGCGGTGGACGCGCTCCGGGCCTTTGCGCTGACAATAGACCGTCGCGGATACGGGTGGCATAGCCCCACATTGCTCGATGTTGCAGGTGTCTTGGCACGTCGCCCCGATGGCCTACTCCACTTTGCGGATGGCGTGGTTTTCCGTGTCCGCGATGTAGGCGGCACCG
>JACMPN010000294.1 GCA_014377495.1 Candidatus Sericytochromatia bacterium | reverse complement strand
GCAGGCCCAGGGTCATCGTCGCCACTTGGCGCTGAGTGCCCGTCGACGTGGTCATCGAGCCAGTAGGGACGGAGACGGCGCCCGGTGCCGCTGCTTCCTGCTGATCCGGCATGGCCACCGAGCCGGCGCCGCTGAGGCTGAGCTTGTCCATGCCGTTCACCCGCCGCTTGGGGGCCGCTGCGGCTTTTTCCTCTTCGGGAATGGGGGCATCGTCGTCGCCACGGATCAGGCGTTTGAAAGCGTCGAACATGGGTCTCGCAGGTGTGTTCAGAAGTCTGGCCCAGAGATTATATCAAAGGCGACTTGCCCGGACAGGAATTGTTTGCAGCCGCCGGCAGTCCTGTGACGAGGGCGGGCGATCACTGTACCCCTGACGCCCCGCCCTTGCGGCCGGAGCCCCGTTGGCCTCAACCAAACCCGCGCTGTCACAGCTTTTGGACATACTGTCGCCGTTTGGCCAAAGTGGCGCGACGATGCAATGAGTTTCTTGCGAAAGGGAGGCATCCGTGACCCATCATCGCCCTTGGGCATCGTTGTTGGCTGTGGCCATGACCGTCGCCGTGACGGCCGGGACGCCCGTCTGGGCGGCCACACCGGCTCCGCCAGCGGCCGCAACGGCGGGCCAGCCGACTGTCCGTCAGTTCACCCTGGCCAATGGCCTCAAGGTCCTGCTCGTTCCCAACCACGCAGCGCCGGTCGTCACCTGGATGGTCAGCTACAAGGTGGGCTCCCGCAACGAGTCGACAGGTACCACAGGATCCGCCCATTTGCTGGAGCACATGCTGTTCAAGGGCACCAAGGACCTCAAGAAAGGTCAAATCGCCCGGCTGCTCACCCGCTACGGCGCCAGCTTCAACGCCACCACCGGCGAAGACACCACCCGCTACTTCGAGACCTACGGCGCCGACAAGCTCGAGCTCGGGCTGCGCATCGAAGCCAGCCGCATGCGGGGCGCCCTGATCCTGGACACCGAGCGGCAACCCGAAATGAGCGTCGTCCGTTCTGAGTTGGAGATCGGTGAAAACGATCCCAGCAACCTGCTCTACCACGCCGTCCAGGCCTCCGCCTTCACCTCCCATCCCTACCACCACCCGGTCATCGGTTGGCGTTCGGACGTGGAGACGGTCAAGACCGAGCAGCTGCGGGAGTTCTACAACCGTTATTACCAGCCCAACAACGCCGTCGCCGTGCTCGTCGGGGACTTCGACCCGGCCAAAGCCGAAAAAATGGTCCGCCAGTATTTCAACGGCATCCCCAAAGGGGCAACCCCGCCTGAGGTGCTGACCAAAGAGGAAACCCAACGGGGCGAGCGCCGGGTGATCGTGCGGCGTCAGGGTGAACGCAACCTGGTGCAGATCGCTTACCACCTGCCCGCCGGCAAGGACAAGAGCCTCGCCCAGGCAGAGGTCATCGCCGACTGGCTGAACGAGGACTATGTGGGCCCGCTCTATCAGGAGCTCGTGGAGACCCAGTTGGCCACGTCGACCAATGCTTACCTCGACAGGCGGCGTGATGCCAGCCTCTTTTGGCTGGAAGCCGAAGTCCGGCCAGGCGTGGCCACGGACAAGGTCGAAAAGGCCTTGCTGGCCATCGTCGATCGGGTCGTCAGTCAGCCCATCCCGGCCGACGCCCTGCAACGGGCCAAGACGGGTGCGGAAGCCAATGCCATCTACCGCAAGGAAGGGACGATGGGCCAGGCGGCCTTTCTGACCGAATGGGAAATGCTCGCCGGCGACTGGCGGCAGGGTTACGAGTATCAGCAGGCCCTGCAGGCGGTCACCGCCGCCTCGCTGCAGCAATTGGCCAAGGACGCCCTGCGACCCGACAATCGCACGGTCGGCCATTACATCAGTGACGCCAACGCCCCTGCCTCCGCCAAAAACGGCGGCGCCACGGCCGCCCCGAACGGCCACCAGGCCAGCGCCGACACGCCTCTGCCCGACTGGCAGATCGCCAAGAACAGCCAGAAGCCCAAGGCCCTGCAGTTTGACCGGATCGAAATGCCGAACGGGATGAGCGTGCTCGTCTCGGAAAATCATGCCAATCCGACGGCGACCATTTCCGGATTTCTGCGGCTGAATGCCCCGTACAGCACGCCGCAGGAGCAGATGATCGGCGGCCTCACGGGCGCCATGCTGGACCGGGGCACACAAAAGCGGTCCAAAGAGCAGATGGCCAAGGATTTCGGGGCGATCGGCGGCGGCATCGCCGTCAGTGGCGACGTCCTCCGGGCGAACTTCAACGGCAAAAGCCTCACCCGGGACCTGGGCACCATCGTCGCCGCCTCGGCTGAGATGATGCGGACACCGGCCTTCAGCGAAGCCGAGTTCGCCAAGGTGAAACAGCAGATCATCGCCGGCGTGAAGAGTCACCAGGACGACGCGAAGGTCCAGGCGGCCGTGGCCTTCAGCGCCAAGCTTTTCCCGGTCGGGGACTACCGGCGGGCCCTGTCGCCGGCCGAACAGATCGCCACCGTGCAGGCGGCGACCCTGGCTGACGTGAAGGCCTTCCACAAGAAATACTATGGGCCGAAGGAAGGCGCGCTGGTCGTCGTCGGCGACGTCACGCCTGCCCAGGTAAAGACGCTCGTCGCCCAGACCTTCGGCGATTGGGATGGGCCGACGCCCGGCAATCTGGACATCCGCGTCCTGCCGGCCCGGCCCCAGTCCCGCCAGGTCGTAAACATGCCCGACAAATCCAACGTCGTGCTCAGTCTCGGCAACGTCAGCCCGCTGACCGTGACCAGCCCCGACTTCGCAACGGCATCGGTGCTGAACCGGATCCTGGGCGGTGACACCCTGACGGCACGGTTGGGTCGGCAGATCCGGGATGTCGAGGGTCTGACCTACGGCATCTACTCGTCGCTGTCGGCCGGGCTGTATCCAAGTCATTTCCAGATCCAGCTGAACGTGAATCCCGCCAACGTCGATGCGGCCCTGAAGTCCGTGGATCGGGAACTGCGGAACTTCGTCGCCAAGGGCGTCACGGACAGCGAGCTCGCTTCGGCCAAACTGACGATCACCGGGACCATCCCCGTGCAGCAGGCCACCAACGCCGGCGTCGCCGGTAGCCTTGTCGGTCTTGCCTACCAGCGCCTGCCGGCGAACTGGTATTCGCTGTACCCGGACGCGATCAACAAGGTGACCAAGGCGGACATCGCCCGGGTCGCCAAAACCCTCATCAATCCAGACCAACTGGTCACTGTGATCGCCGGGCCGTACACGGAGACCGCCGGCAAGGGCAAGTAATCCGACCGCCGGACAATGGGTTCCGTCGCCTTACGGCCTCGGTCACTTGTTATCCGACCGGCCCTTAGGCCACGATAACAGCATCCGCCCCCATCCCTGGATGGGGCGGGTGCTGTTTTCGTTTTTTGACGTCCAAAGGCAGACATGGCCGAAACGCCGACGATCCACCCCGAGCCCGGGACGAGCCCGCATCCGGGACCTGCCGCGCCGCCCTTTTGGCGGCGCACCTCCACACATTGGTGCGTCGTCCCCCTGTTGCTCGTGGCCGATCTGGCGGCCGTCTATTTTGCCCACCGCCTCGCCCTGTGGCTGCGGATCAGCCTCCTGGCGACGGGCGAACCGATCCCGCCGGCACCGCCTTATGAGCGGCTGGCGACGGTCAGCATGGCTGTTTCCCTGGTCCTGATGACCGTCCTGGGCCTCTATGCGGAGCGGGCGGGGCAGTCCCGCTGGCGCGAGCGGATGCAGGTCGGCACCGCCAGTCTCGGGGTCGGCATGATCGATCTGGCCATCGTCTTTTTCGACCGCCGCCTGACCACCGACGGATTTACCTTCAGTCGCGCCGCCTGGTTTTTCATGATCGGTTTCTGCTGGCTGCTGCTCACTCTCGGACGGGGCCTGACCCGCCGTATCCAGGGTCTGTTGCGACAACGCGGCTGGGGTGTCCGCCGCACCCTGATCATCGGTGCCGACGGGCTCGCCCGGCTGGTCGCCCGTCGGCAGTTGGCCGAACCGTCTCTGGGTTACGCCCTGATCGGGTTTGCGGCGGATGAAGGCCTGGATCCCGAGCTTCCGGCCCCATGGCTGGGCCGAACCACGGACCTCGACGCCCTCATTGTCTCCCATGCGATCGATACGGTGATCATCGCCGTGCCGGAGCTGCCTCGAACCCAACTGCTCACGCTGATCAGCATCTGTCGCGTGCATGAAGGCGTGCAGGTCCAGCTCGTCCCGGACATTCTGGAGTTCCTGACCACCAAAATCCGGATCAGCGACCTGTCGGGCCTGCCGATGGTGGGTCTGCAGACGACCCCATTGCAACAGTGGTACAACCGCCTGCTGAAGCGGACCTTTGACGTCGGTATTGCCGGCATCGCCCTCCTCGTCCTCGGCCCGCTCCTCCTGATCATCGCCGCAACAGTGAAATGGACCAGTGCGGGGCCGGTGTTCTACCGGCAGGAGCGGCTCAGCCGGGGCGGTCAGCGATTTGAGATCCTGAAATTCCGGACGATGCGTCCGGATGCGGAGGCGGCGACCGGTCCGATCTGGTCCCCGGCCAGCGACGCTCGCCGCACCCCGGTCGGCAGGTGGTTGCGCCGGTCAAGTCTGGATGAGCTGCCACAGTTGCTCAACGTGCTGAAGGGCGACATGAGCATCGTCGGCCCCCGTCCGGAGCGGCCCTTTTTCACCGGTCAGTTCGAAAAGCAGGTCATCCGTTACGATGACCGACACCTCGTCCTCTCCGGCATGACCGGATGGGCCCAGATCCACGGGCTGCGTGGCGATGTGCCGATCACGGACCGCACGGCCCATGACCTCTACTACGTCGAGAACTGGTCACCCTGGCTCGACCTGCAGATCATCCTGCAGAGCTTCCGCTGTGTCATCGACGACTATTGGACCGGTCGGGCGGGCTGATTGGGCTCAGGTTCCGAATTGTTTGCGGACATTGCGCATCAGATTCGGGATGGTCGTCCGCAGGAACGCCTCGATGAAAAACGACGGCAAAGACGCACCCACGTCGATGTCCAGGTGGTAGGTCAGGATCGTGCCCGCATCGAAACTGCTGACCTTCCACGCCCCGTCCTGGTGGGCAAAACGGCCCTTGACCTGCTGCCAAGTCACTGAGGAATAGGGCTGGTAAGTGCTGACGACCTCGTGCTCTTCGTCGATCAGGCCGAACTGACGGACCCGCATCCGGACCCGCTTTTGCAGCCCCTGATCCTCGATTACCGTCACGGCCGAGATTTCAGGCGAGTACCGGGGCGTATTCTGGGGATCGGCGACGAGCGTGTAGACGAGACGTGGGGGAGCCGGCACGACGATGCTGGCACCGATGATGCCGCCCCGGTTGCGAGACGTGCTGGTGACCACCACGTCGCCGGCCCGGAGCCGCTTCAGCTCCTCCGGTGTCCAAGCCTGGGCGGGCAAATTCGCCAGCATGAGCCCCGCCGTCAGCGAAGCAGCGATGATCCGTCGATTGTGACCGACCATCAAGGCGCCCCCTCTGGCTGTTCGGGATTTTCGCCTTGATCATAGCAGCGGAACCCACAAACTACCACGCAAATCGGCACTACGACCGCCGAAACCGCCTAGCAACAGCAACCGGCCAGTCGCCAACAACTGCCAAACGCTGCACAGCCGGCCCTTCTGGACCGGCTGTGCAGCGACTCTGGGGATTGATTGCGCTAGCGGGCCGCCGTCACCGGCGATTCGACGAGGAACACCAGTTCGTCGCCCTTCACGGTGACCGTCACCCGATCCCCATCCTTGATCTGAGCGGAAAGGATCCGCTTGGCCAACGGATTTTCCAACTGACGCTGCATGACCCGCTTCAAGGGCCGGGCCCCGTAGGACGGGTCGTAGCCAAGCCGACCGACCAGTTCTTTGGCCTCTGTATCCAGGGACAGGGTGATGTTCCGCTCCTGCAGGCGCTGCTGGATGTGGGCCAGCTGGATGTCGACGATGCGGACGATGTCCCGCGGGCTCAGCGGGTGGAAGACGAGGATCTCGTCGATCCGGTTCAGGAACTCCGGGCGAAACTGACTGCGCAGTGCTTCCAGGGCCGACTCCCGCTGCCGTTCCGGATTGCCGACGGCGTCGAGGATGGCGTGCGAACCCAGGTTGCTCGTCATGATGATCACCGTGTTCTTAAAGTCCACCCGCCGGCCTTTCGAGTCGGTGATGTGCCCGTCGTCCAGCACCTGCAGGAGGACGTTGAGCACCTCGGGATGGGCCTTTTCGATCTCATCAAAGAGTACGACCGAATAGGGGCGGGAGCGCACGGCATCCGTCAGCTGGCCGCCCTCGTCGTAACCGACGTACCCTGGCGGGGCACCGATCAGGCGGGCGGCGTTGTGGCGCTCCTGATACTCGGACATGTCGATGCGGATCATCGCATTCTCGTCGTCGAAGAGGAACTCCGCCAAAGCCCGGGCCAGCTCGGTTTTACCGACACCGGTGGGACCCAGGAAAATGAAACTGCCGATCGGCCGCTTGGGGTC
>JACMPN010000028.1 GCA_014377495.1 Candidatus Sericytochromatia bacterium | reverse complement strand
TCCTGCCGGCACCCGTCGTCATCGCTTGGCCGGAAGCGCCGTTTTACCTGTCGCCCTGGGGACCCGTCATCTGCCGGCCCGGGCCGGATCCGTCGCCGAGTCCGGCGGTCTTCCTGGGATTCCCAACAGCCGACGGCACGCCAGTGTCCCAGGGCAATTTCCTTTCGTTCATCCGCCGGTACCGGGGCGTCACCGACGTTGTCCTCTATGACCCCGTCACCCGCACCCTCCACGTGCCGCCCAGTGCGATCGTGCCCTTTCAGGACGTCTTCGGCACCAACGCCCGGGAAGGACTGCTTCTGATCACCCGCCCCGATACGGCAGGCACGCTGAAACTCATCGACCTGCTCAGCGGCGGGATGGACCCGTTGCCGGAACTGCGTGACGCCACACCCAACCTGACCGGCCAGTTGTCATGGCGAGGCGAATTCATCGTCTACACAACGGGGACTGGAACCGACCGGCGCGTGCGCCTCTTCGACCGGCGGACCCGGCTCGTCAATCCGCTGAGCCGTCTGAATGCCGACACGGAGACCTACTCGCCAGCCATCGCCCTCCAGGGTCGCATCCTGACCGTCGTCACGACCCGATCTGGAAACCCGGACATTGCCATCTACGACACGGTCACAGGGTTGTACGATCCCTTACCGGGCGTCAACACGCCGGCAGCCGAAACGGTTCCCAGCATCACCGACTCCGCCCAGTTCCTCGCTTACGTCACCATGGCCGCAGGCCGGCCCGAAGCACGTCTCTACGACCGGGCGACGGGCGGCATCGATACCTTGCCCGAGCTGAACCGCCTGGGACCGATCGTCAACATCAACATCACGGCGGATGGGCTGTTCATCTATGTCGCGGTCCTGATCGACGGTCACTCGCAGGTCGTCATCTATGCCCGACCCTCAGGCTTCATCGATCCACTGCCGGCCGTGAACCTGCCTGGAGCCGACGTGACGTTCTAGCGGCGTCTCGGCCCCTGCTGATGGGGGCCTATCCTAAATCCAGTTGTTGCGAGCGTTCGTCGTAGGCGAAGAGTTCGGCGTAGCGGCCCCAGTCAATCGCTGTCTGCAACTGGCGCCGGGATTCGGGCTGGCTGAAGTGGGGGTTCAGCCTATCGGGAAAAAACGCCTCCGGCATGGCCTGGCTCGTTTTGCCGACGAGGACCCGTTCGATCATGATGTCGGGACTATGAGCCTTGTTGAAGGGCACCGTCATGCCGGACATCAGTCCGACGACGGCAAAGAGCCGGCAGTGCGACCAGCAGGACGATGGCGAGACTGGCAACGGAATGGCCGGAAACATGGCACATGACCAACGCCAGAGATAGGGCGTGGTCACGTGCCACCCGACACTGACTGTCTGAGGCCATCCCGACCGGGTCATTGGGATGACCGGGTCCCGATGCATTAGTGACGCAGGGAGCCAGGCCCCGTTTGGAGAGCGAAACCGCCGGTTGGCGGCCGACCATGGCAATCACGGCCATCTGACGCGCCAGGCGCCCGATCTAGGCTACCCCCGTATCCTACCAACGGTCGTCAAGGAGCGGACATGCGATCCCAACGGCGCCTTCTGGTCGGTCTGCTCGTTGCCGGCTGCGCAAGTCCCCTACCCGGCCCCATGCGGGCGCAACAAATCTACCCCGGCGTCCCATACGTTCCCCAATCGGCCTACGAGTGGCCCCTGGAAAGAACCGTGGACGGATGGCTCGTCGGCGGCAGTGGCTACACCACGGGGGGTTTCGGGCCGTGGGGCATCACACCGGGCCTGGGCCTCGGGGCCATCCTCTTCCCCTCCCGGCTGCCGGGCTCCTGGCTGGGCTTCGGGGGTGACCACCCGCCACCGCCCGTGCCCTTTTTCCCCGGACCGTTCCCCGTCTGGACGGGCTCGGACGCCGCCGCCGCCCACGCCAGCGACTACACAGCAGGCCCCTACCCGGTGGCGTTGCCCAGTCTGCCGGACCCGTCATCGTCCGACCGCACCGTCACAACGACACCGGCAACCGCCGGCTTTGGCCCGGACGGCAGGGGTAGCGTCGTCGTGCCCAGCGTCTCGGGCCTGTCGACCCAGGCCTCGCTGGCCCGCTGGACGAAGATTGCCCTGACATTTCTGCCGGCGCCTGTCGTCACCGTCTGGCCGGAAGCGCCGTTTCACCTGTCGCCCTGGGGGCCGGTCGTCTACCGGCCCGGGCCGACTCCCTCACCCAGTCCTGTCGTGCCCCTGGGGTTCCCGCCAGCCGACGGGACTCCTGTGTCCCAGGGCAATTTTCTCGCTCTGTTGCGGCGTTACCGGGGCATCAGCGACGTCGTGCTTTACGATTTCGTCACACGAGCCCTGCACGTGCCGCCCAGTGCGATCATGCCGTTCCAGGACGTCTTCGGCACCACCACCCGTGAAGGGCTGCTGCTGATCGCCCGCCCCGATGCGCTGGGCACCCTGAAGCTGATCGACCTGCTCACCGGCGGGATCGACCCGTTGCCGGAACTGAACGACGCCACCTCGGACCTGAACGGCAACCTCTCATGGAAAGGCGAATTCATTTCATATACCGTCGGCACCGGTACCAACCGCCGTGTGCGCCTTTTTGACCGACGCACCCGCCTGGTCGACCCGTTGGCCCGCCTGAACGCCGACACGGAAAATTTTGCCCCTGCCGTTGCCCTGCAGGGCCGCATCCTGGCTTTCGTCACCACCCGCAACGGCAACCCGGACATCGCCATCTATGACACCATCACCGGATTGTTCGACCCCCTGCGGGGGGTGAACACATCCGCCGCCGAAACCGTACCGAACATCAGTGACTCGGCCCAGTTCCTCGTCTACATCACGGATGCCTCCGGCCGGCCGGCAGCGCGCCTCTACAATCGGGCCACCGGGGGAATCGACACCCTGCCGGAACTGAACAGTCTGGGCCCCATCGCCAACGTCAACATCACCACGGACGGCCTCTTTATTTACGCTGCCGTCCTGATCGCAGGCCGTACCAAGGTCGTCATCTATGCCCGGCCGTCCGGCTTCATCGATCCGTTGCCGGCCGTCAACCTGCCTGGAGCCGACGTGACGTTCTAGCGGCGTCTCGGCCCGTGCTGATGGGGGCCTACTCGAGATACAGTTGTTGCGAGCGTTCGTCATAGGCGAAGAGTTCGGCGTAGCGGCCCCAGTCAATCGCTGTCTGCAACTGGCGCCGGGATTCGGGCTGACTGAAGTGGCGGTTCAGCCTATCGAGAAAAAACGCCTCCGGCATGGCCTGGCTCGTTTTGCCGACGAGGACCCGTTCGATCATCACGATCAGCTGGACCCGCTCCAAGACGAGCTGCCGGAAGAGCTCCTTGCGGGGCAGGATGTCGGCAGCCAGGAACACGGAGCCGGCGGTAGTGAGGCGCAACTCGCCCTCACGCACGGCGGCGAGCCCCAAAATCTCGGCAGCCTCGATGATCGGCAGCAGATCATCGACCTCCAGATGCAGATCGTGGCCCAGCTTGTAGAGATCCTCACTGCCGGAACGATCGTCAAGCAGCTCCAGCAAACCGGCCACGGCGCCGGGCTTGGCGTGGGGCAGCGCCTGATACTCCTTGACGCGCGCCGGCTCGGCCGGCAGGAGCGGTGCCGCGTCGGGCATGGCCTGACGCAACTCGGCCAGATCGCGGTGCGGGTTGGTCATGATCGTGTAGATCCGATCGACCAAGGCCTGGAATCGGGGATCCTGGGCACTCCGTTCATGGAGGATGGTGATCAGGTTCCACGCCATGGACGTGAAGATCGCAAAGATCGACGCCAGCTCCACTCCCAGCAATTGGCCGGGGAACAGGGCCATAAAGCCGACGACGGTGACCGACAGAAAGCCCAGAATCGGCACCGACTGCAGAATGTCCAGGACCGGCAACAGGACGACACGGGCACGACTGTATGCACACGCATAGCCATACACGAGGGCGAAGACGACCGACGCAAACAGGGCCAGGAACATCCGAATCAAGGAGCGGCCAGCATAATACGGGACAGCGGTGACATCCAGGCTGATGGCCAGTTGCTGGGCCTCATTGAACGGGACGACCATCCCTTTCGTCAGCTGGAGCACAGCGAAAATCAGGGCGATCGTGCCGATGAGTACGGCGGCATCGGCACGGTGGCTTTGACGGCGCAACAGGACGCGCATCGGTTGAAACATGATGAACTCCACACCGGTACTCGGCCTTGCTGTGGCAGGGGTAAGGGAAACGGGCTAGGGGTAAAGTTGCTCCACGTGCATCCGCAGTCCGAGGATGGAGATGGGGCCCCGGTCCTGGTTGTAGCCCGGATTGCCGATCAACTGATAGTCCAGGCTGAGGCTGAACGGGCCCCAAATCCTCAGGTTGTAATAGGTCTCCAGGATCGTCTCCTGACCATAGGTCAGGTTGCCATCGCCGAGGACGAAACCGCTGCCGCCGGCTTTGGCGTAGGCCGCATGGTCGGGAGACAGCCCGCCGATGGCGACCGCCAGCCCGACCCGGTCATCGGGCCGATGCCAATACCGGCCCGAAAGCTGGCCACCCAGCGACAACGAAAGATCAGCCTCCGTAAACGCATAGGACTCCGTGGCCCCGTCGTTCCATCCGAGACGACCGAAGACTCCCGTGGCGCCGTCGTCGGCCAAGGGCTGCTCAACATTGAGGTTCAGCCCGTATTTCACGGTGCCGGGCTGACGTGTCGAGGCGATGTCCGGTACGGCGCCAACACCCGTCTGCGCCAGGGTCTGCCGATAATTGCCCATTGCCGCCCGATTCAGAAATCCCAGTACTCGCAGGGTGGCTGGCCTCTCCAAACCTTGTAGGTGCGGATGCAACTCGACCTCGATCTGGTTGCCGCCACTCCGGCTCAGATCCGTGTCCAGATCCGGCCCGTTTGCAGTGGTAGGCATGAGAAAGGTACCGACCCGCAACGCCCCCCAGGGCTGGAACCATTCAACGGCAGCACCGTAGCTGAAGCCGCGGGTATCGGCAGCATAGTCATAGGCGCCACTGTTGATCAGCACCCAGTTCAAAAACTGGGTCCGGCTGCTACCGGCATAGCTGTTGACGTCGAACAGGTCGTTCGTGCCGAGCTTGCCAGCGGTGAACTGCAGGCGCGAGGCCGGACGGTGTCCCGGTAGTTGGTAAAAGCCGGCCGGGACGGTCTCCTGATCCGAGCCGAGCGGGAGGGCGTAGCGGACAAAGGCCCTGGCCACATAGGGTGTTTGGCCCAGACCCGGATTCCGGATCACATCGCCGTTGATCACACCCCCCAGACCCAAGGCATCGCTCAGGGCCCCGCCCAACATCATTTCAGGGTTGACGACGACTTCGAGACCGGGCAGCGGCCGAACCGCCACAAAGACGTCGAACAAATGGGACAACGCATTGTCATAGCCGGATCGGAAGCTATTTTTCCCCTGATAGGGACTGCGGAAGGCAAAAGTCTGCTGATCGATCCAGTTCGCCTGGCCACCAATGGCAAACCATGGGTCGGGCTTGGTCCCGGTGTCGGATCCGACAGGCTCAGCAGCAGGCCCCGATGCCGCAGCGAAGGCCGTGGCAGTGTTCGTCAGGCCAAGGAAGAGGGTGAAGAGGCCGGCACGGACACAGTGCCGCCAGAGCAATGGGCGGATTGGCACAGGAGGGCTCCTTGATCCAGATAATGACGACCTTTGACGGGTGACGGACTACTGGGCTCCATGGAAGCGACCTCCTTTCCGGACAACAAAAAAATCCCCGCTGCCACACGGCATGGGGATGCGATCACCAAGGGACCCGATGGGTTCTGGCGGGCAAGGTCCCCATTCGTTGAGCTTCGGCACTGGAGACCGTAGAGGGCATGCCCTCAGCCACATTAGGTAACGCCTTAAGTCGGCTGAACCTGGTATACCCGTTGGGGTCTCTCGACCTTCCTGGGCAGTGGCCTGTGTGTTTCCAGACGCCTCGCCTAACGAGGACGGTGTTAAATGAACCCTAAGCGCGAGGCGAGCACGTGTCAAGGACCGAGCGCCAAGGAAGCAGGGCCATGCGGCTCCATCGACCCGTTGCCGGCCGTGAACCTGCCGGACGCCGACGTGACGTTCTAACCGGGCATCGGCACCGGGCAGGGTCAAAAGCGGACGGTGGCGTTCAGGGTCACCCGCCCGCCGTTGGTCCGCAGGTCCGGCCGGAACGCCGCATCACCGGGCGTCGCCGGCGTGATCCCGCCCGGACCGGCGATATTGGGGACGTTGCTGAAGTCGTGCCGGTACTCCAGTCGATACAACAACCAGGGCGTCGGTTTGTAATCGAGGTTTGCCGTCGCTTCGGCAGCCATCAGCGCCCCGTCGGGCGCGACTTGGCCGGCGGGCAGGGCGAGCGC
>JACMPN010000293.1 GCA_014377495.1 Candidatus Sericytochromatia bacterium | reverse complement strand
GGCGTCCCCTGGCTGTAATCGAGCGTGGTCACCCCTCCGGGACCGACCACGGCGGCCCGGACGGGCCGTCGCCCGAGCCGGGCCCGCAGGGACCCGAGGCTCCAGGTGCCGGAGGCCGGCCACGAGGCAACAAAGCCCTCGATGATCACCGGGCGGGCCCGCTTGAACAGGGCCGGCCAGTCGAAACCGGGCGCCCAACGGACCCGCTCGAGCGGTCCCATCCGGTTCTCCGGCGGGAGACCATGGAAGTCCGCGACCCCGTCCGGCCTTGCGACGTTCACCGACATAGGTGCGATCCCTCACTGGCTCGACAGGGTGTCACGACTGGCTGATGCGGCCCTTTAGGAAGGCCTGCGCCGCCGTCAGCGCCGCCGTCACCGCCGAGGTGCGGTAATCGCACCAGATTGGCAGGGCCTCGGCACCAAAGCTGGCTTTGAAGAACTCGATACCGGCCTGCTCGGCGCAGGACATCACGTCCAGGTACTGACATCCCTGGGCGTAAGCATCCTCGAGACAGGCCTCCATCAGCGCCGTCGGGACCTGATGGGCGGCAAATCGCCGGTCCCAGGCCATGACGAGCTGTGTGGCCACCTGGCCCTGCCTAGCCACCAGCGCCACCCCGGCGGACTCGCCCCCGATATGGGCGGTCATCAAGCTTAGCCGGGTCCGGGCCTGGTCCCACAACCGCTGGAACCAGGCGGCGTCCTTGGCATGCTCGAGTGAGGCCCAATGGCCGATCTCGTGCTCGTAGAGGCGCATGAAATCCGCCAGGTGCCGGTCATCGGGCCGGTGCAGGACGGTGGTCCCCACCCCGTCCGTCTGATAACGGCGCACGTCCCGCCGACGGCTGGACCGGTACCCCTGCCGCAAGGTCTCCAGCGGCGCCAGGCGGAAGACCCGCACTTGGGTCGCCTCGCTCGGACGGAGGCCGATCGCCGGCGACGGTGGTGCCATGAACGGGTTGCCGTAGATCCGCAGGTCGGGGAAACGGCGGCGCATCGCCAAGAACAGGGCCGACTGCTGCGCGTCACTGACGGGACCGTCGGCCAGAATACCGCCGTAACATCCCTCAAGCGCCGTGCTGGCGATCTGTAGCCAGCCGCCCCAGATCGGTCGGACGGCCAGGGGAACGACTGCCTGGCGCCCATCGGGCCAGCGGACGTGGAGGGCGGTACCCCGCACGCCACCGGCGGCCTCGACCCCCGCCGCCCAGGCCGGCGTATGGAAAAAGGTGGCTTGGGGCACCCTATCCAGCAGGTTCTGCCAGGTCGCAGCGGGGCAATGCCAGTCGATCAGCATGGAGGGGCCTCCGAGCGGTCCAGCCCCGTGCGGCAGGGCCAGTGTAACGATGTGCCCAGGATCATCCCAAGGTGACGGCGATTTCGTCCCAGCCGAAAGGCCGGGACAACGGCTGGACGGTTCGTCCATTCTGGCCATGGCGTGGGCAAACCCCGTGCCCCCCGGTCATGATTCGGCGGTGGGGCACGGGGTTTGCCCGATCTTCCCGGACCCGGTCAGGGCAGGGGCTGCGGGACACCGGACGGGCAGTGAACGTTGCCCTGTCCGAGCCGTTGCGGGCTTTTGACGAAAGGGGCTTTGCCCGGGTCGTGGCCGAAGACACGCCGTGGCAGCTCCGCGACGAATGCTCCAGCCTGACCGAGACTACGGTTCGAGGAACCGGCGATGCGAGGCGACGTACTGAGTCAGTACGACGACGATCGGCCTTGCCGAAACAACGTGGAGGCCTCCCGCTGGTCGACAAGGCCAGCTCCGAGTCCATCGATCCGCAGACGACGGAAGTGATTGTTTGACAAGCCCGATGGCCCCGGCCAGAGGTTATTTGCGCTCACCCGGTGCCGCGATGCCGTAGCCCTTGGCCATCGATTCGATCTTCAGGCTGGCCGCCTCGCCGGTCAGGCTGGACGCCTCGATGGTTTGGGGCATCATGGCCACGCTAAAAAAGAAATGGAACTCTTTGGCCAGATGCACGGGATCGGCGTAGGTGGGATTGCCGGAAATGCGCTTGTTCGCCAAATCATGGGCAATGGCCAGCGCCATGATTTCCCGGGTCTCCGTCGATTGAATGTCCACGATGGTTCCTGTCTGCTGGCGATATGACCGCATCTGTGCCCTACCAAGATACCGTGACCGGCACCTGGAACAAGATTCCCGTCATGCGCAGGATCACACCGCCGCTCAGAGGAACAAGCCCGCAGACGGGCTCGGTGACGGGCTCGGTGACGGGCTCGGCGTCGGGCTCGGCGTCGGACTCGGCGTCGGGCTCGGCGTCGGACTCGGCATGGGTGTCGGGGACGCTGTCGCCGTGACCGATGGCGTCGACGTGGCCTGAGGGGTGGGCGTCGGTGGGGCCAGCGGGGCGTCGATACGGATGTCGCCGATGTTCATCTGATTGCCCGCCGCCCGGAAAGCGACGTAGTGCCGGGGGCCACTGCGCAGCCGGTCCAGGCTGATCCGGCCATAGGGTTTGCCGTCAATCACCGGCCGGATCGTGCCATTCACCGTGTCGACCTCGGCGCCGATCACGTGGACGTCACCGACGCCCGACTTGTAAGGGAACCACATGTACCCCTTCCAGCCCGTCGATTCCATCGGTTTGGCATTGTTCGCCTCATACAGGGCGATGTGGTTTTCTTCCATCGACAGCTGGATGTAATTGGACGGATCGAGATAAAACGCCAGCAGCGTACTCTCGCCGACCGGCGCCTTGAAGTAAGGCGAATCGCCGACCTGCAGCTTGGCTTCCACGTAATAGGTGGCCGGCAGGGCCCCGTCTTTGGTCCCGAAGGCGCCCCCACCGTATCGGCGCATCGAAAAGTAGGGCTGCGGCGCCGTCTCTGACTGATTCAGCACATGACCGACCAGCGGGCCGCTACTGAGGGTGAACACCCCCCACTGCCCCGGATAGAGCCAACTCGGCTTGCCCGTCAGGTCCGGGATGACGTTCACCCATTCGGGAGGTGCGGCCCCCAGGGCGACGGTGCTGAAGTCGGAGCGGTATGCACCGTTTTGCGGGCTTTCGCTGCCCAGCACCTTCTGACTCCAGGCGACGTCCGGTTCGCCGGCGACGGGTGGCTTGCTGCCGAATAACGCCGTCAGGTCCGGGGCTTTGCCGGTCGCCTTGTCCAACAGGATGCGACGGGACTGGAATTTGCCGTTTTTGTGGGTGACCGTCAACGTCGTCTCGCCGGGGACCAGGCCGGCACCGTCGATGAGGGTCACGATACGATCGTCGGCCCAGGTGGCGATTGGCACCGACTGGCCGTTAACGGTGACCTGACCAAACTGGTCGCCAAACCCCTTGCCGGCAATGGTCGCCGGCTGCCCGACCGGTACGGCGTCGCCGCCGACAAAGGCCTTGACCGATAGGATCGTCAGACCGACCGTCGGATCGATGGCCCTGGGCACGGACTGCACGGCTGTGCCGGCCGTCCGGGTTACCGCCTTCAGACCGGGGCCGCTGATCGTCAGCACTGTTTTGCCGACGGGCACCCCGGCGATCGAGTAGCGGCCGTCGGCATCCGTCATCGCCGCCAGATCGGTGCCGGCAACTTGCACGGTAGCCCCGGCCACGGGCTGGCCTTTGTCATCGACGACCCGTCCGCTCAGGGTCTCGCCGGTCGGTTTGGCCTGGACCTGGGGGGCAACGGTCGACGGGGGCGGTGGGGTCTGCGGACATCCGGCAGCGATGGCAGCCAAGCCTGCCGCCGTCGTGACGGCCAGCCAACGCTTTGCGCTTGGTTGCATGCAAATCACCTCCGACCTCCTGCCCACAGCAGGAGAACCGCGTTCACGAATACCCCGCCATCTTCCGCCGCATCAGCCCCGGGGCCGTCGATCGAATTGCACGAGGTCGCCGCCCCGGCATCGACATCCCGTCACAGGCCCATGGCTGGAAACCGGTCCAGACCCCAGTGCCGGTAGAGCGCTACCATCGGGCATTTGGGTTTGTCCGACCATGGAATCGGAGGCGGGCTTACACTTGTGGAAACGCAGTCTGCGTCATCCTTCAATCAACGCCGCCAGCAACGCCAAAGCCTTTCGGGCGGGAGGGCTGAAGCCAGCATCCACCACTTGGCGGTGACGCTCGACGTCCATGCCGATCTGACCAGGCCCGTTGACCCGGTCATCCTCTTCCGCCGGGTTGGGGGCTCGATCACCTCTCGTCGAAGACGACATAGCCCCGACCAGAGTGCCAACTGTAACCAAGACCTAACCCTGGCGTTCAATCACCCTCGCGCCCGATGAACAGATGATCCCCGAGCGCGTGGCCGCCTTGAAGGCGAAGCGGGTGGCCATCGGCTCTGCGGCCATTTTCCTGCCCAAGATCGAGGTGCAGCAGGTGATCCAGGGTCAGCACCATAGGGTGATCGCCCATGGCGGGATCCGAATCTATCCCCACTACTGCATCAGCGAGGAGATCAAGCACATCCCGCCCGCGACGTCACCCGGCCGCCCCCTGCCGACTGGGGTGACCGGACTTGACGACCTGCTCGACGGCGGACGACCAACGGGCGTAGATACGCCATCCACAACCATGGGCTCGGGGGCCGCAGCCCGACCCTGCCGACCGCTATAAAATTCGCTACCCGCCTACCTTTGGACAGTGTCAGAAATCCGATATCAGGTTATAGCATGGCAATCCAGCTAGTCGGCCGCCAGATAGTCCTGACCATGCCGTTTACTGCAGGTCTCTGCTGCGAAGAGGGGCGTTCAGATCGATCGCTGCCCTAAGTAGGTCCGTGGGCTCGTAATGCACAGCCTTACACCGGATGCTGCACTGGTCGTCCGGCTCAAAAGCTGTCTCCATCGCATGGCAATAAGGGTCAGTGCGTCCGACCCCCGTCACGACGGAGCCGCTTGGGCTGGCACTTGCACGAAAAACCACCTTTCTTGTACCCGTGTTCAGGGCCGTTCAAGCAGGCGGACATCCAGTCCCGGAAAGACCTGGGTCAATTCGAAGGCCAGGCGGCAGAGCCCCCACCGCTCCGAGCGCCGATGGCCAACGGCGACGATCCCGATCCCCAAGCGCTCGGCCGGAGCCAGGCCAGGCACCCGCATCTGGCCGGTGACGAACGCCTGCACCCCATTGGCGGCCAGCAGGGCCATGACGTCGGCCCGCATCACGCTGGCGATGGCGACGGTTTCGATGGCCGCCACCCCATGCCGTCGGGAGTCCTCAATCCCGTCGCAGACGGCCCCGACCCGTTCGATCCAGCGCTGCCACATGACCGGTTCGTCGAGTTGGGCGACCATCCCGACGGTTTGGCCTGCCACGATCAGCGGTTCCGGCTGGCGCAAGTCCAGGCTGGCCGCCAACGGTAAGTTCCACCCGGTCGTCAGTTGGGCATCGAATCGACGGTGGACAGCCAGGATCCCGGCACCGGGCAGGTCATCCACACCGATTTTCCAGGGCCGGTGCAGGAGCAGGGCGTCACCTTGAAACCCGGCGAGATGGGGACCGTAGTCCAACGCCAGTGCCAGGGTCCGGATGGGTACAGTGGCGTGCCGCCAGACGGTTGCTACATCGTCAGCAGGGGCCGGGCCGAACCGTACATCCAGAAAAGAAGCCAGCCGTCCAAGCAACACGGGTGCTGGCTCCCTGACGATGAACGGTGGTTCTGCCGCGTCAATCCGCATGGTGGCAGACCAACCACAGTTCATCATGGCACTTGGGTCCCTCCTGGTTCGTCGTCTTTGGCGCCGGTGAGCATACCGCGAGCGGCCCGGCATGGTCGCGGCACCAACCTGTCCCCTGATTGCTCTGTGGCAGGGTGACCCAAGCTGCTGTGGGGAGCAAAAAAGGTGGGATCGAGGCTAATGGCAGTCTTGTATGCAGCGATTGCTTCGTCCAGCCCGCCTTGCGTTTTCAAGGCCAAGCTCAGGTAGACGTGTGACATCGCACTGTCCGCACGGAGCCTGATGGCGGTCGTGTGCTCGACAACCGCTTCGGGCAGCTTGCCCGGCTCGCCAAAAGCACGGCGCTGATCGTTGTGGGCGATTGCGTCCTCCGTTGCGGTC
>JACMPN010000292.1 GCA_014377495.1 Candidatus Sericytochromatia bacterium | reverse complement strand
TCTAGACGCCATCGGCCCGAAACGCCCCAAGTGAAGCCGCTTGGGGCGTTTCTGCGTTCGGGGGGACGTCCCGTCCGCTACACTGGTGGCGTGAATACGGAACGGCTGCGGCCGCAGGGGTCCGCCGGGACTCTTGCGCCGGGGCCACACGGATAAGGCACCATGCAGGATCGACCCCTCGGACTTCTCTTGATCAACCTGGGCACGCCCACCGCCCCGGAGACCGGCCCTGTCCGGTCCTACCTGCGGGAGTTCCTCAGCGATCCCCGGGTCCTCGACATCCCGCCCCTGGGACGCTGGTCGCTGCTGAATCTGATCATCCTGCCTTTCCGGCCGGCCAAGTCCGCCCATGCTTACCGCCAGATCTGGACGGCGCTGGGCTCGCCGCTGATGGTCCACCACTTGGCTCTGGCCGAGGCGGTACAGGCGGAGCTGGGCGACGCCGTCAAAGTCGTCGCCGCCATGCGGTATGGCGAACCGTCGATTCAGGCTGGCCTGGCCGCCCTGAAGGACGCGGACGTCGACCGGATCCTCGTCATGCCCCTTTACCCGCAATACAGTTCCTCGGCGACGGGATCCTCCCTGGAGGAGGTCTTCCGCGTGGCCGGTCAAATGTGGAATGTGCCGGCCATCCAGGTGATCCCCCCGTTTTTCGACGATCCGGGGTTCATCGGGGCCTGTGTCGCCCAGGCGCAGCCGGTGCTCGCCGCGCTCACGCCGGAGCGGGTCCTGTTCAGCTTTCACGGCCTCCCCGAGCGTCAGGTGCGCAAGAGCGACACGACCGGCCAGCACTGCCTCAGTCAGGCCGACTGCTGTGCGACGATCACGGCGGCGAATCGGTACTGTTACCGGGCCCAGTGCGAGCATACGGCCCGGGCGATTGCTGCGGGGCTGGGCTTGTCTGCGGCAGATTATGTCGTCTGTTTCCAGTCCCGGCTCGGGCGGACGCCCTGGATCGGCCCGTACACGGATCAGGTGCTGACGGAGCTGGCGGAACAGGGCGTCAAACGCGTCGCCGTGCTCTGTCCGGCCTTTACGGCCGACTGTCTGGAGACTCTCGAAGAGATCGGCCTGCGGGCGCTGGCGGACTTCCGGGCCAAGGGCGGTGAGGCCTTGGCGCTGGTCCCCTCGTTGAACGCCACGCCTGCCTGGGTGGCGGCCGTGTCCCATCTGGTCAGGCGTCAGGCGGGGTTGCCGGATCGGACCGCGGTGGGTTTGGCGCCATAATCCGACATGCCGGTCGGTGACGTGTCGTGGGGCACGACATCCGGCTTGGGGATGTTGCGGCCCCGCAGCGGCAACGAAAAGCTGAAGGTGCTGCCTTTGCCGTCGACGGACTCGCACCAGATCTCGCCACTGTGGGCCTTGATGATCTCCTGGCAGATGGCCAGCCCAAGTCCCGTGCCACCGATCCCGTGCCGGCCCGGGCGGTGGACCCGATAGAATTTGCTGAACAGCTGGCCGATGGCGTCTTTCGGGATACCGAGGCCTTTGTCGGACACCTGGACGACGATCCGGTGGGCGTCGGGGGCGTGGGTGGCCCGGATGAGGACGGGGCCACCGTCGGGGGAGTATTTGATGGCATTGGAGACCAGGTTGCTGAGGGCCTGGACGAGCCGGTCGCCGTCACCCCGCACCGCCGGCAGGGTCGGCACCTGGACCTCGATGGGATGGGCCTGGTTCGAGCTGAAGAGGCCGGACACCTTGCGGATGATCGGTCCCAGGTGGATGACGCGCATGTGATAGGGCTGCTGCCGGCTTTCCAGGCGGTTGATGTCCAGAAAGTCGTCCAGCAGGGAGCTCAGCCGTTTGCCTTCCGAATAGATGGTTCCCACGTACTGCCGGATCTTGTCGATGGTCAGGTCCCGGGTCAGGACCAGTTCGGCAAAACCGAGGACGCTGGTCAGGGGCGTGCGCAATTCGTGGCTGACGACGTTGATCAGCTCGTTTTTCATCTGATCGACGTTCGCTTCCCGGGTCATGTCCCGGATGATGAACAGCCGTCCGGTCAGGCGGCCGTCCGCGTCGAAGGCGGGGGCGGTCATGAAGTTCAGGAAGCGGATCTCCGGCTCGGTCTGGCGCACGTCCAGCTCGATGGTGCGGCCGGCCTCGACGGGCAGGTCCTGCAGCCAGGTGACGAAGCGCCGGCCGTCCGCGAAAAAGCGGCGCAGCAGGCCCATGTCCATGCCGACGGGCAGGTTGCCGGCGAAGCCGAAAAGGCTGAGAAAGCGCCGGTTGTGCAGGAGCAGGTTGCCATTCTGATCGGTCAGGGCGACGCCGACGGGGGCCGTGTTCAGCAGGGCGTCGAGGATCGTCTGCTGACGGGCTGCATGCTGCTGCAGGCCAGCGAGGGCGGTCTGCTGGCGGCCAGGCCGGACGGGCTTGCCATCGGACTGGGTGGCATCCCGTTGGCGATCGGCCGCTTCAAGGCGGCGCAGGGCAGCCGTCAGCACGTCGGTCAGGGGCAGGAGCCGCTTGCGTGCCGCCGGCGAGATCCGCAACTGGCCCCAATCACCCAGGGGCAGGATGGATTTGCTTTTACCGCCGCCGAGGTCGGTCCAGAGGGTGAAGGTGCTGTCTCCTTCGTGTTTGTCCAACGCCAGCGGCGTGGGGCCGACCAGCTGGTTCAGGCCCAGGCAAAAGGCCGGCAGGCTATCAGCCTCTGCCAGCAGGGCGCAGAGGCCCGGCATCAGGTCGTGATCGCTCATCGGGCGGCCCTGGCCATCAGGCGTCGTCCGGATCGGGCTCGCCCTGCTGCAGACGCAGGGCCAAATCGTAGGCGACGCGGCGTGGGACCCCGATGAGGCGGACTGCCTGTCGAGCGGCATCGGCCACGCCCAGGCCGGCGGCGAGGGCCGCGCTGACGGCACCGGCGAGGGCGTCTGCCCCATCCGGTGGCGGGGGGGCAGCCGGGGCCAGCATGACGACGCACTCGCCGCGGGCCGGCGTGGCGGCAAAGCCTGCAGCCAGCTCGGCCAACGTGCCCCGATAGTAGGTTTCGAAGCGCTTCGTCAATTCGCGGCCGACGACGGCAAAGCGCTCGGGTTGCACCTTGGCGAGTTCGGCGAGGGTGTCGGTCAGCCGCTGGGGCGATTCGTAAAAGACGACAGTCCGTTGATCGACCTGCAACTCGGCCAGGCGTTCCGCCCGCTCTTTGCCCTTGCGGGGCAGGAAGCCCTCGAAGGTGAACCGGTCAGTGGGCAGGCCGGAGCCGACCAGGGCGGTGATCAGGGCGGAGGGTCCGGGGATGACGGTGACAGGCAGACCCGCATCCCTGGCGGCTGCGATGAGGCGCTGGCCCGGATCGGAGATGCCCGGCGTGCCGGCGTCGCTGACGAGGGCCACGGTCTGGCCGGCCGTGATCCGGGCGAGCAGCTCGGACTCCCGGCTGGCGGCGTTGTGCTCGTGATAGCTGAGCATGGGGGTATCGATCTGGAAATGGTGCAACAGCTGGCCGGAGTGCCGGGTGTCCTCGGCGGCGACGACGTCGGCCGTGCGCAGGGTGTCAAGCGCCCGTTGGGTGATGTCACCCAGGTTGCCGATCGGCGTGGCGACGACGGCGAGCTGACCGGTGACTGGTGCGGGTTCCACGGGTTAGCCCTGGCGCCGGCGCAGCAGGCTGCGGACGGTGGCGAGGAACTGTTCCGGATGATCCGGCGTGATCACCAGGTTGCGGATCAGGCCGTGCTTGCGCTGCAGGGTGACGGCGGAATGCCACAGATCGACCCGGTTCAGCCAGTATTCATTCAGCCCGATCACCTGAAACCCGTGGTGGACACGCCCGATGTCCGCCAGGGCCACTTCGGTCAGCAGAAAGCCGCCGAGCGTGTGTACCTGGATGGCGGTGTCTGTCAGGGTATAGCTGATAAGCAGCTTGAAGGGGTTCACGCGGGGCGCTCGGCGGTGATGGCGGCGTTGAGCCGGTCCAGCGTGCGCTTGCGACCCATGGCTTCCGCCATTTCCCACATGCCGGGGCTGTTTTTGCGGCCGGTCATGGCCAGGCGGGCGGGCCCGATGATCACGCCGGGTTTGACGGCACGGGCTTCCGACAGGGTCCGGAAGGCGGCTTCCAGGCCGGTATGGTCCCAGGTCGTCAGCGGGGTCAGGGCCGCCAAAAGGGCACCGAGGTGGTCCAGGGCTTCCGGGGTGTAGGTCTTGGCCCGGTCCTCGTCGGTGGGGCGGATGTCGGCGGCGAAGTAGAAGGCAGAGTCGCGGGCCAGATCGACGAGCGTGTTGGCCCGCTGCTGCATGGTCGCCACGACTTTGGCCAGTCGGGGCCGGTCGTAGCCGCTGACGTCGCAGCCGGCCGCCGTCCACAAAGGCAGGAGGCGATCGACGAGTGCGTCGGCCGTCAGGCGCTCGCGGATGTACATGCCGTTCATCCACTGCAGCTTCTGGACGTCAAAGACGGCGTCCGTTTTTTGGACGTGGTCGAAATCGAAGAACTGGACGAGTTCGTCCCGGGTGAAGAGTTCCTGATCGCCGTGGGACCAACCGAGGCGGGCGAGGAAGTTGATCATCGCCTCCGGCAGGTAGCCGTCTTCGCTGTACTTCATGACGGAGGTGGCGCCGTGTCGCTTTGAAAGCTTGGCCTTGTCGGCGCCGAGGATCATCGGGATGTGGCCGAAGATGGGCGTCTCCCAGCCGAAGGCCCGGTAGAGCAGAACCTGGCGGGGGGTGTTGGCGATGTGGTCGTCGCCGCGGATGACGTGGCTGATCGCCATGTCGTGGTCGTCGACGACGACGGCATAGTTATAGGTGGGCAGGCCGTCGGTGCGGCGGAGGACGAAATCGTCCATGACGCCGGCATCGAACTTGATGGGGCCGTGGACGACGTCCTCGAAGCCGCAGTCGCCGGAATCGGGGCAGATGAAACGGACGACGTGGGGTCGGTCGGCGGGCACGGCCAGGTCGCGGCAGTGGCGGTCGTAGCGGATCGGCTCGCTGGCGGCCGTCTGGGCGGCCCGGATGGCGTCGAGGCGGTCCTTGGTGCAGTCACAGCGGTAAGCCTTGCCGGTGGCGATCAGGGTCTCGATCCGCTTGTCATAGAGGGCGAGGCGGGCGGTCTGGAACTGGGGTTCGGTGTCCCAGTCGAGGCCCAGCCACTCCATGCCCTGGAAGATGACGGCGACGTTTTCCGGGGTGGAACGGCCGGCGTCCGTGTCTTCGATGCGCAGGATGAACGTGCCGCCGTGGTGGCGGGCGAAAAGCCAGTTAAAGAGGGCGGTACGGGCTCCCCCTACGTGCAATTCGCCCGTCGGACTGGGCGCAAACCGGGTGACAACGCGCATTGCTGGGAAATTCCTTCACATTGATGGGTGACGTCATCGTACCAGCTTTGGCCCGGGCCCGGCGGGACGGCCCTGGTGGCGATTGGGCAGGGTAGACGGCTTGTCGCGGCGCAGTTTGGGCAGGGCGACCGTTACGGCCGGGATCCCGCCTGTTACGGTGGGCTCGGTGGTTCACCGCGGCGGGGCCAGCCTCGCCAGAGGGAGAGATTGGATGCGGATTCTTGTGGTCGAAGACGACCGCTACCTCACGGAGATCATTGAGCATCTGTTGCGCCGTGAGGGGCATACCATCCACCTGGCCAAGTACGGCGATCAGGCCCTGGAGATGTCGGTGCTGCACGCACCCCATCTGGTCCTGGTCGACCTGGTGCCTCCCAGCCATGAGGGCTTGGAGTTGTGTCGGCGTCTGCATCGCATCTGCTCGGCCCCGATTGTCGTCCTCAGTTACTCCGAGCGAGAGGCGGAAGCCGATCGTCTGGCGACATTGGGGGTGGTGCGCGTGGTCAACAAGCCTTTCACCTTCGGGGAGTTGATGGCCGCGGTCCAGGAAGTGGGGTTGCCGGAGGAACTGGCGCAGGATCAGAACCGGTTTGCCGGGGGCTATCATGTGGCCCCGTTCACGCTGGATGCCCAGAGTCTGGCGGTGCGACTGACGGGCCGGGCGACGCCGGTGCCCCTGTCGCCCGTGGAGGCAAAGCTCCTTTATTGCCTGATGCAGCGGCCGGGCACGGTGCTCAGTCCGGATCAGGTGGCGGGTCAGATCTGGCGGGGCGCCCAGCCGGACCCGGCGGCATTGCAGACGACCTTTCATTACCTGCAGGTAAAGCTGGAGGCGAATCCGGCCCGGCCGCGTTACCTGCAACAGGCGAGCGGTGGATTTATCTTTCTGACGGGAGAGGCCAAAGCGCTGGTGTGAATCCGGTCCGGCAGGGCACCCGCGGCATCCGGATGAAAGAATCCGGGCCGCGGGTGTTGCCATGTTTCATGGGCCCATGTAACCTGACGATTGTTACGGTATCGCACAAACCAAGTGCGACCCTGGGTTTCGCCCAGTGGCCGAGCCGTGGGCAATTAGCTCAGTTGGTAGAGCAGCTGACTCTTAATCAGCGGGTCGTTGGTTCGAACCCAACATTGCCCACACCCCTTTTCTTCGAATGGCGCCGTCCATCGTCCCTACCTCGTGGACCACACGTCTCCGCAGCGTCTCCGTGCTGAATCCGCCGGGACCCATGCCTGATCCGTGTCTCGGCGCCCCCCTCAAAGTGCTGAAAGTGAGTAATGAGGCCGTTGGAAACCACTACCCTTGATGCCGCCGCGCTGCACACCAAGTCGATCACCGAGCTCGGTGAGATCGCCCGCCGGATCAATGTCCCGCGGTACCGCGCCCTCAAAAAACAGGAGCTGATCGACCGGATCCTCCAGGGCCAGCAGGACCAGTACGGTGCGATCTATGCCCAGGGTGTCCTGGAAGTGTTGCCGGAGGGCTACGGCTTCATGCGGGTCAAGGGCTATCTGCCCAGCCCGGAGGACGTCTACTTGAGCCAGCAGCAGGTGCGGCGCTGGTGGCTGACCTCGGGTAGCACGGTCACCGCCCAGGTGCGTCCGCCCAAGGAAACCGAAAAATATTATTCGCTGGTCCGTATCGAAGCGGTGAACGGCACGACGCCTGAGATCGCCGCGGCGGTGACGCCCTTCGACGACCTGGTGCCCATCTACCCGTTGGACCATCTGTCGCTGGAGACGGACGGCGGACCGATCAGCACCCGGGTGATCGACATTTTTGCCCCCATCGGCAAGGGCCAGCGCGGTCTGATCGTCGCCCCCCCGAAGGCGGGCAAGACGACTTTGCTCAAGGCCATCGCCAATGCGGTGACGACCAACCACCCCGACGTGCATCTGATCGCCCTGCTGATCGACGAACGTCCCGAGGAAGTCACGGACTTCCAGCGGTCGGTCAAGGGTGAGGTGGTCTACAGCACCTTCGACGAGTTGCCCGACAACCATGTACGGGTTTCCGAGCTGGTCATGGAAAAGGCCAAGCGCCTGGTGGAAGCGAACCGGGACGTGGTCATCCTTCTGGATTCGATCACCCGCATGGGCCGGGCCTACAACCTGATCATGCCGCCGAGCGGCCGGACGCTGTCCGGCGGTCTCGACCCGAACGCCATGCACCGGCCGAAGCGCTTTTTCGGCGCTGCCCGGAACATCGAGGGCGGCGGATCGCTGACGATCCTGGCCACGGCGCTGGTGGACACCGGCAGCCGGATGGACGAGGTCATTTTCGAGGAGTTCAAGGGCACCGGCAACATGGAGTTGCGGCTGGGCCGCAAGCTGGCCGACCGGCGGATCTTCCCGGCGATCGACGTCAAGCTCTCCGGCACCCGCAAAGAAGAGCTGCTGCTCTCGCCGGAAGTGTTGCGCAAGCAGCAGTTCCTGCGGCGCACGCTGGATGCGGGCGAGACGGCCGAAGTCACCGAGTTCCTCATCGACCGCCTGAAGCGGACGGCGGCGAACAAGGAGTTCTTAGCCTCCATCGTCGACAACGCGACGTGATCGCCTGGGGTGGTGCGTAGTCGCCCATCTGCGGTGTCAGGCCCGGCTAAGCTCCAGTAGGAGCTGTCGCCGGGCCTTCCTAGCATCTGGACCACTACGCCCCGCCCCAGACGACCACGTGTGGTTGCGATGTGCCCTGAGATGCCTTTTTTGGTTTTGGGTGGCGTGCGGTTGCTGCATAGGCCGTTTTCGTGGGACCAGGGATGATTTTGCGTCCTTTGGCCTCGGCTCGCAACATATAGCCCCCATTGACTGCGGTGCGTTCGCCGATCGCTAACAAGCCACCTGTTTGACGGGGTTTGCTGCCTGTGTGGACGGTCAGGCTGGGGGCTCCCGCCACGCAATCGCCCATGCGGAGCGACCAGCGAACGGGGAAACGCTCTAAGGCTCCCCCTCTCCACCTTGTAGAGGGGGCTGGGGGGTGAGGTGAGGACGCCACCCACCAGAGACGTGCGCTCGCACGCCATCAGCCACCGTCGTTGCTGGCAGCCCACTTGGTGGTGCGAACGATCCGGCGGGTCTCGAAAGTGCCCATCGCCATTTTGATCTTGCGCCACCACTGGGGTACGCTCTTGGTGATTCTCCTGTGACCGGAAGGCGCCGATCGGATGTTTCGTCTTGGCCTGGCAGTGGCCTTCGCCCTGTTGACGGTGATTGCCACGTTTGTGCCGGTCACACTGCCCTTTATCAGCGGCCATCTGCCGGTGGGTGATGGCATCCGTTTGGTCTGGCAGGGGCCCAGCTTTTACCTCGGGCTGGGCATCTGGAGCGTGCAGATCGAGGCGATGCTCCTGGCCCCGCTGGTTTTGGGGCTCCGGCTGGGGACGTTGTCGCAGCTCGTCTACCTGGGCGTCGGCCTGAGTGGCTGGCCGGTCTTTTACCAGGGCGGCGGCAGCGAGGTCTGGGCCGGTCCCACGGCGGGGTACATCATGGGCGTCGTGCCGGCTTGTCTCGTCTGTGGCCTGCTGGCCGAGCGCCGTCCTGCCGGCTGGTTGCAGCACTTGCAGGGGGCGGTGGCCGGTCTGATCTTCCTGCACGTTTGCGGGTTCGTCCTGGCATTCAGCCGCCTGACGGGGACGACCTGGTCGGCGGCATTGAGCACGTTGGTGCTTTGGCCCCTGCAGGGGCATCTGCTGTTGCTCGTGCCCCTGACGGCTGTCACGGCTGTGATCGCCCGCTTCCGGCCCCGGCTGAGCGTCTCCGGGCGGCCGGCACCCCCGCTGGAGCCCGGGCTCGGCCGCTGAACGGTCGCCGCCTCCGCCGTCAGATTCCCACGGTGCGACTCACGGAGCATGCAGCCAAAATCCGCGTCAGGGCGGCGTGACAGCCACCCGGTCGGTGACCATGGCGAGCCGCACGTGCGGGTCCCCGGTGAGCAGGCCCGAGAGCGCCACGCCCAAGGCGGCACTCCACGGTCCTGGCCGGTAGAGGCGCAGGCAAGCCGATGCCGGTAGCCAGTCGAACACCAGTCGCCCGGCCCAGGCCACTTGCACCTGGGGGCCCCCGCCGAAATCCCCGGTGAACAGCCGCGGTCCGTCCGCTAGGACGGCCAGTCGCGGGTCCGGTAGCCGGGGGGTGGCACTGGGCAGCCGTCGTCCCCACCGGGCCGTCACAGCGATGATCAGGTCCGCCAGTGCCGCACACTCCCCATCGCTCAGGGCGGCCGGCAAACGGCCCGGCTGCGGCCACAGCTGCTGCCAGGTGCGTGCGGGGTCGGTTGTTGCCATGACGCCTCCTGCTGACAGGATGGCACCGGCAAGGCGGCCTTGGCGGCACTGAGGGGCGAGTGCCACCCGGGGCTGGCCAAGCAAAAGGCCCCCGCCGGATCGGCAGGGGCCTGGATCTGAGGTGGATTACACCAGCGCCGTCGGCTGCGCGTGCGTCAGCCAGTGCATCGTGTCGGGCTCGGTGCCCTTCTGGATGCCTGTCAGCTTCGCTTTGAGCATCGTGGCGATCGGCTGGGCATCCGGGAGGCGGAAGGTCTCGCCCTTCCAGACCAACTCGGCGACTGAGCTGATCACGGCGGCCGTGCCCGTGGCGAAGACCTCGGTGGTCCGGCCGCTGCTGATGCCGTCCAGCACTTCGGACAACGGCAGGGGCCGTTCCTCGGTGGGGATGCCCAGATGGCGGGCCAACGCAAGCAGGGTGTCCCGGGTGATGCCGGCGAGGATCGTGTCGCCCAGTGGCGGGGTGACCAGCGTGCCGTCGAGGACGGTGAAGCAGTTCATGCCGCCCAGCTCCTCGATGTATTCACGGTGCTGGGCATCGAGCCAGAGGACCTGATCACAGCCGGCCTCGACGGCCTTGCGCTGGGCCAGGAGGCTGGCGGCGTAATTGCCGGCGGTCTTGGCGGCACCGGTGCCGCCTTTGACGGCCCGCACGTACTGATCCTCGACCCGCAGGCGGAGGCCTTTGGACCCCTTTTTGAAGTAGCTGCTGACGATCATCCCCAAGAGGACGAAGGTGTACGCCTTGGACGGATGCACCCCGAGCACGCCGTCGGTGCCGAACGTGATCGGCCGCAGGTACAGGGCATGGCTGGGATCATCCGACAGACAGGCCCCTTGATGGGCGACGAAGGCTTTGACCAGCTCCGTGAACTCGGCGACGGGGATCGGCGGCATCGCCATCCGCTCGGCCGACAGGGTCATGCGTTCGGCGTTGGCTTCCGGACGGAAGAGGACGAGTTCCCCGCGGGTATCCCGATAGGCTTTCATGCCCTCGAAGATGCTCTGGCCGTAATGCAGGGCCACGGCCGCCGGATCGATGCTCAGCGGGGCCCGGGGCACCAGCCGTGCGTCCTGCCAGCCCAGGCCGGGCTCATAATCCCTGAGGATCATGCCGGGGGTGAAGCACTCGCCGAAGCCGGGATCGACATCGAGGCCCAACGGCGTCGTTGCCGGATCCGTGAGGATGTGCAGTTGCACGGAAAACTCCTTATGGGTCAAAGCGACCGGTTGCACCCCGTGGGGTGGGTTCCGACCGTTGCACTGGAAAATGCCATGCCATCACGCCATGGTGATGGTCGTTGTCGGGCTCGGCAGTTATATGGGGGCGGCGTCGTCACGGCGCCGTCGTCAGATCACCCGCATTCTAACAGTTGACGTCGGCGGAATGTCAGCCGCGGCGCATCGTAAGCTGTGCCCGGCACTCTGGCGGCAGGCGAGCGGACACGGGTCAATCCCCATGCCGGCGCCCCAAACAAGAACGAGCCGGGGACCTTGCGGGCCCCGCCTCGTTCTGGCGACTGGCCTAAAGCCTATTCGCCGGCGTCTTCGGCATCCTGACGCTGGGCGTCTTTGGTGCTCAGGCTGATCTTGCGCTCTTGCGGCCGGAACCGCTTGATGATCGCTTCAATCTCCTGACCGATGGTGACGGCTTCCTGGAGCTTGATGGGCTGATCGGAGATCTCCATCGTCGGCAGCAGGGCTTCGACACCCTCGGCGATCTCGACGAAGGCGCCAAAGGGAGCCAACTTCGTGATCCGGCCCTTGATGCGCTCGCCCTCGTGGAAGAGGTGGACGACCTTCTCCCAGGGATCTTCCTGCAGCTGCTTCAGCGACAGGCTGATGCGGTTGAGCTCCCGGTCGATCTTGAAGATCTTGACCGTGATCTCCTGGCCGACCTGCAGCACCTCGGAGGGATGGCTGATCCGGCGCCAGCTGATCTCGGAGATCGGCAGCAAGCCGTCGATCCCGCCGACATCGATGAACGCACCGAAATCGACCAGGCGGACGATCTTGCCGGTGATGATGTTGCCTTCGATGAGGTTGGCGACCACCTCGGCCCGCAGGGCGGACCGCTCGTCTTCGAGGGCCTTGCGGTGGCTGAGGATCAGCTTGTTCCGGCGCTGGTCGATCTCGATGATCTTGAGGGGCAACTCTTCGCCGACGATGTCATCCAGCGAGTCCAACTGCATGCGCAGCTGGCTGGCGGGGACGAACCCCCGGATGCGGTGGATGTCCACCAGCACGCCGCCCTTGACCACGCCGACGACCTTCGCCCGCACGATCTTGTTGGCTTCGAAGTCGTCCATGGCGTAATGCCAGCCGCGGGCCTGGTCGACACGACGCTTCGACAGCGTCACCTGACCATCTTCGTTTTCTTCCCGCAGGATGAAAAGTTCGATTTCCTCGCCGACGGTCATGTGACCGATGGCCGTGTTGGTCGGGGTGTTGGAGATTTCACGCAGCGGCACGATCCCTTCGGATTTGCCACCCACGTCAACCAACGCCTCGGTGCTATCGACTTTCACCACGATACCCTTGACGATCCGACCGGGGGTGAGATCGACGAAGGTCGAATCATAATCGATCGGCTCGAGGGCTTGTTCCTGCTCGGTAATCACTACTTATATTCCTCTCTGTACGGCGACGGCCGTGGAAACGCGAGACGCCGAGGCACCCCGTGATAGGGCACTATACCAACGGCCGATTGGGGTGGCAATCGCGTCCCGGCGCACCGGGACGTTGCCCCCGGCCGGTGAGACCCGGTTAAATGGAGAGAGCCGTCCCACCCGCACCCCTGTGGTGCACTGTCCACCCGCCCGGAGGGCCCGCCTTGCAACCCAAGAAACGCCGCATCATGGCCAGCGTCTTCACCGAACCGATGGCCCAGGCCCAGCTGGTCAGCCTGCGGAACACGTTCGGCACGGCGGAGTCCCTCGCCGAGGCGATGGTCGAGTCCCATATCACGCCCAACTACGACGACGCCCTGCGGCGGGCCCGGATGATTTTCTGTTCCCCGGGCGACTCCGCCGTCCGGGCCGCCAGCCTCCAAAAAGGGGCCGAGGCCAAGGCCGACACCGAAGGCCGTGAGCCGGCCCCGGAGGCGGAGGTCCGCCGCCCGCAGGC
>JACMPN010000291.1 GCA_014377495.1 Candidatus Sericytochromatia bacterium | reverse complement strand
TCGCCGCCCCCCCCCCGCCCCCCCCCGCCAGACAGGAAGTCGCGCCCCACGCAAAGGCCCCGCTCCTTCCGGGAACCATTCCTTTCGTGTGATGGCGGATCGCGGACAGATCGACCACTTGGCCGCCTGATGCCGATGGCAACTAAACCGTTACGACTGGGCGAGGCGCCGCCTGATTGGGCGTCAGCGGCAACGAAGCCACGATAACGGCGTGATGGTCGAAGCGCTCACAGTGACTCCACACACAGGTGAGGGGTAATCGCCCGACAAGGCGCCGGGATGGCGTGAGGGGGCGGGACGGCGGTCAGAGAACCGCATCAATCATGATGCTCGGTTCCTGGCTCAGTTTGAGCAATCGTCCCTGTTCCAGCAGTTGCACCGGTGGCCGTAAAGGCATGTCGGGGTTGAAGTCCAGAATGACCGCTGTATCGCCTGTGCTGAGCCTGACTGTGGCGCCGATCGGATAGGCCGGGACCCGGCGGATGAAATTGCGTACCAGTTCCGCACTGAAATGACGACCGGCGTTGCCGACCAGGACCTCGATCGCTTCGTGGGCCTTGAGTGGCGGTCGGTGCGGCCGGGGACTTGTCATGGCATCGTAGGCCTGGATCAGACCGCCCACCTGGCCGAACTCATGGATCTGCTCCCCTTTGAGGCCGTGCGGGTAGCCGCTGCCGTCCCACCGTTCGTGATGCTGGCTGATCACCGCCCGGGTGAGCGGACTGATGTCGTCCCGGTGCTTGAGCAGGTTCCATCCCGTTTCGGGGTGCTGACGAAATTGTTCCAACATCGCACCGGCCAGGGGCTCGTTTTGGTCAAGGGTGCCGGGCGGCAGGGTCGACAGCCCGATATCGTGCAGCAGCAGACCCATGGCCAGTTTCTTCAGCCGCAACCCGCCGATGCCCATGCGGGCGCCGAACGCGACGCCCAGGCAACAGGTGTCGACCGAATGTTGGAAGCGCTCGCTGGACTGGGCCTTCAGTCCCGTCAGGCTGATCACGGCAAAGTCGGCGTTGAGGATCTCGGACAACAGCTCGTTGACCACACGCTCAATGCCCGGGAGGTCCACGCCTTTGGCGCCGAACACCTTGCGGAACCCGGCGATCGTCCGGGCGCGCACCATGTCGGGCAATACCTCGCGGACGTCGAGGTCCTCGGTGGCATCGTCAGCAATGAAGACCCGGTGTACGCCAATGACTGTCAACCGCTGGATGAACGACTCCGTCAGCTCCAGACCGCTGCCAAGGAGGACGTTGCCTTGGGCGTCATATATCGACCGGGCCAAGACCATCCCGGGGGTGACGTTGGCGAGTTGCAAACTCCGCATGCGACCAGTGGGCTCCCATCCGAACCGCGACAATGCGGGCATTATCCCGCATGGATCTGTGCCGTGTGACCACCGGAAGGCGCGACTGCTGCACAGTCGTGGGCGGTCACGGTGGCCGGGCCTGCGGCCTGAGATTAATGGCAGTCATCAGGCGTGACTGTCGGGGCCTGGCAAGGGCGTCGTCCCGCCGTTCAGGGGCCCTGTGGCCGCATGGTACGATGTGACGATGTTTCGTAAGCCACTCGTCGCCCTGTCTGCCCTGATCGCCATCAACATCGTCTGGTCGTCGGCTTACGCCATCTCCAAGGTGCTGATGGATGGGCCCTGGGCACACCTGTCGCCGCTCGCCCTGAGCTTTTGGCGGCTGTTGGCGGCGACCCTGGTGCTCTTGCCGCTGGCCTGGCACCAACGGCCCCGCCGTCCCCTGACCGGACGGGAATGGGCGTCCCTGTCGGCCGTCGGACTGGTCGGCTGTGCGGCGGCGATGTTCCTGCAGTTTATCGGCACGCAATACTCGTCGGCGACCAATGCCGCCCTGATCATCACGCTGGAGACCGTCTTCAATTGCGTGCTGGCCGCCCTCTTCCTGAAAGAACGCATGGACTGGCGGGGTGTCGTCGGGCTGGTCATCGCCTTTACCGGGGTCCTGATCCTCAGTGACCTGGATTGGCGGACGCTGGACCTGCTGTCGAATCGCTACGCCTTGGGCAACGGCCTGCTCGTCGCCTCGATGCTGTGTTACGCGATCTATTCCCTGGCCGGAAAATGGGCAGTGGACACCCTGCACCCGATGGTCGTCACCGCCTATCCCTTTGCCATCGCCACGGTCATCCTTGGGCTCATTTGCGGCTGGCAGGATCCCGGCGGCCTGACGGGGATCACGGCCTGGTCATGGCAGGCGTGGGGTGGCGTCGGCTATATGGGCATCATCGTCACGGCGCTGACCTATCTGATCTGGAATGCGGTGCTGGTCCACGGCGAGGTCAGTACCATGAGCCTGACACTCTATGTGCAGCCGGTATGCGGGGCGGTGATCGCCTGGGCGGCCCTGGGTGAAACAATGTCAACGCATACGGTGGCCGGTGCGTGCGCCGTGCTGCTGGCCGTCGCCCTGGTCACCATCCGACCGCGCCAGGTTGGAACCGTGAAGGACGTGAAAGATGGACTTGCAAGCCTGCCAACAGGACGTTGATGCCTGGATCAAGGATCATGGCGGCTACTGGGACGAATTCGTCACCCTGGCCCGCATGAGTGAGGAGCTGGGGGAGGTTTCCGCCGCCCTGCAGCGGTTGCGCGGGTTTCGACCCCGCAAGGTCGATGTGGACCTCGGCGGCGAGGTCGGTGACCTACTCTTTGTCCTCTGCAGTTTCGCCAACCAGCAGGGACTGTCGCTGGACGCCTGCTTCACCCAGGTGATGGCCAAGATCACTGCCCGGGACAGCCAGGCCTGGAAGGATAAGCAGGCATGAGCACGTTCACGTCGGAGCTAGTGGGCTGGTACGTCTCCGTCGCCCGTGACCTGCCGTGGCGCGAGAACAAGGACCCGTATCGGATCTGGATCTCCGAGATTATGCTGCAGCAAACCCAGGTCGATACGGTCATCCCCTATTACCACCGGTTTCTGGGGTTTTTTCCGACGGTACACGCCCTGGCGGAGGCGCCGACGGAACAGGTCCTGAAAGCCTGGGAGGGCCCCGGTTACTACTCGCGGGCCCGCAATCTGCAAAGGGCCGCCCAAGAGGTCGTCGCCCTTTACGACGGTGCCATGCCGGCCGATCCCGTGGCCCTGAAGGCGTTGCCTGGCATCGGCGACTATACGACAGGCGCCATCGCCAGCATTGCCTTCGAATTGCCCGTCGCTGCCGTGGACGGCAATGTGCTGCGGGTCGTCAGCCGACTGGCCGCCTGGGATGCCGACATCACGAAGCCGGCGGCCAAAATCGCCATCAGCCGCTGGGTCGAGGACCGGTTTCCGGAACGTGGCTTCCGGGGTGACTTCACCCAGGCTCTCATGGAACTTGGCGCTACCGTGTGTACGCCCACCAATCCAGGCTGCGAGCGGTGTCCGGTGGCCACGCATTGTCAGGCGTTGGCCGAGGGTCGGGTGCGTGAGTTACCCGTCAGATCGGCCAAGGCCAAACCCCGCATCGAGACGACGCTGGTGGCCGTGATCTGGGACGGTGACCGGGTCCTGATCCAGCGCCGCCCGGATACGGGTCTGCTGGCGGGGATGTGGGAGTTTCCATCGGTTGTGCCGGTCCCGGGTGACGCGTCAGAAGCCACCCTGAGCCTGGCTTTGGGTGAGTTCGGCCTGCAAGTGTCCCTGCGGGCGCCTTTGGCCGCCGTGCAGCACACGTTCACCCACATCAAAATGACCTATGAGGCCTACACCGGGCGCCTGGTGTCGGGGGCGCTGATCCCCACCGATGCCCGGCGTTGGGAAACCCTGGACGGCTTGGCGGCACTGCCGTTCAGCAAGGCCCAGCACAAGCTGATCGCCGTCATCCGGGACCGGACACTGCTCAGCGCCCTGTAAGCGGGCTGCCAGGGCCTTCCCCACGCACGCTCCGGGGCGGTGCTACACTTTGTTTAGGAGACCGCGCATGGCAAATGACACCCCTTGGGCAAGAGACCTTGGTTACTTGGAGCGCTTTATCCAAAAGCTCGAAGGCCAAGCTGCCGACCTGCCGGACGAGCGCCGGGGAAAAGCCCTGGCCATGCTGGGGGCGGAACGCTCGCAATGGGCCACGATCATGGCGTTATTGGCGGGCGGGCCCGTGACGGCCGACATGACGCCGGCTGCTGGCCCCAGGACCGTCCCGGCGGCGGTAGCCCAGGCAGCACCCGCTGCAGTGCCTTTGTCGGCTGCGGCGACTGGCGGCCTGACGGTCGGCAGTTTGATCGGTTATCCCTGACACGAGTGCGGTCGTTCCGCTGGAGAAGAAGATGATTGATTTTGCGGCCCGGCGCTGGGCATACATGGAGCGGATCGGCGATGGCGTGGCCATCCTCCCGGCTGCCCCCACCTTCATTAAGACGGCGGATCAGGAACACCAGTACCGGCCGGATTCCGATCTGTATTACCTGACCGGCTTTGCGGAGCCCGAAGCGGTGGCCGTGCTGGCCCCGCATCATCCGGACCACAAGTTCATCCTATTTGTCCGCCCGCGCGACAAGACGATGGAGACCTGGAACGGCCGCCGGGCCGGCCTCGAAGGGGCTCGCCAGCGCTATGGTGCCGATGCCGCCTACCCGATCGACCAGCTCGATGCCGTCTTGCCGCAATACCTCGAAGGGGTTTCGGCGGTCCATTACCATTTCGGCCACGACAAGGTCTTCAACGACCGGGTCCACGGTTGGCTGGCGGCCATGCAGCGCAAGGTCCGCAATGGGATCACCGCCCCGCACATCATGGTCGACACCCAAGTCATCCTGCACGAGATGCGCCTGCGCAAGTCCCCGGATGAAGTGGCCCTGATGCGGCGGGCCGCCGAGATTGCCGCTGCCGGCCATCGCAAGGCGATGAGCACGACGGAACCCGGCCAGCGTGAGTACGAGGTCCAGGCCGAGCTGGAGTACGTGATGCGTAAGGGCGGCGCCATGGGGCCTTCCTACGGCTCGATCGTCGGTGGCGGCTTCAATGCCACGATCCTGCATTACCACGAGAATTCCGACATCCTCAACGACGGCGACCTGCTGCTCATCGATGCCGGCGCCGAAGTCGAGTACTACGCCTCCGACATCACGCGCACGTTCCCGGTGTCCGGGACCTTCACGGCTGCCCAGCGGGAAGTCTATGAAGTCGTTCTCTGGGCCCAGGAAGCGGCGCTCGGCCAGTGCCAGCCCGGCAAACGGTTCTGCGACGTACACGGCGCGGCCGTCCGCACGATCGTTGAAGGCCTGGTCCATCTGGGCGTGCTCAAGGGGCATGTGGATGACCTGATCGCCCAGGAAGCCTACAAGCCCTATTACATGCACAAGACGAGCCATTGGCTGGGCATGGACGTTCACGACGTCGGCGTCTACAAGGTCGGCGGCGAGTGGCGGGAGCTGGAGCCCGGCATGGTCCTGACCGTCGAACCCGGCCTCTACTTTGGTGAGGACACGGACTCGGCTGCAGCCCGTTATCGCGGGATCGGCATCCGGATCGAAGACGACGTGCTGATCACCCACGACGGCTACGACGTGCTGACCAAGGACGTGCCGAAGGCGATCGATGAGATCGAAGGGCTGATGCGCAAACGGTCTGCGGCCGCCGCCATGCCGTAAATCAACCGGTGCTTCGGGGGCGATGGGTAACCATCGTCCCTTTTTGCTGGCGGATGGTGCCACCAGGGTCGTTTCCCAACCACAACGCCGGTTTGCCGATTTGACTTGCAGTCACAAAGCAAGACTACGCCGTCAGGAACGCCTACTCTCTGGGTATAGTAAAAATGGTTGGCACGCTGTCGTCCTTGCCGCAACCAGGAGGCCCCATGGAAGGTTTACAACTCGGACAGGTACATGCTGCCCGATATACCAATGCGGACGAAGCCCGGGTGGCTGCCAAGCAAGCGGCTGGTGACCAGATCCTGGTGCGTGACGGGACCGGCATTGCCCTGCAGGACGTCACGTTCGAGTCGCCTCAGGCCTTTCAGCGCTTCAAGGATGCCTCCCAATCGGGGACGTACATCGCCACCGACCTGCCGACCAAGACAATCTCCTTCGAGGTGCAGGACGTCATCGAGGTGCCGCCCGCCATGCCCGGTGGCATCGGCCAGTGCCGGATGGGCGAACGCACCGTCACCGTGACCCCCTTTGCCGACCAACTCGCCGCGTTCCAGGCCATGCCGACCGGGGTGCCCTTTGCCCCCAAAATCGCGGCCATCGTGGGCCTGCTCGACATCGCCAAGAACGACGGCTGGATCGCCCCCAAAGAACAAGCAGACATCCAGGCCCTGTTCGATGCCATGGGTGCGGAGATGATGGCACTGCCGTTCGACCAGATTCAGGCGGAAATGGGCGATGGCACCACCATGGGGTCGATCAGTCACGACCTGATGTTCCACAACAACACGAAGATGGTCGACATCACGGAGGGCCCCGTGTCCCGGGCAGAGCTGATGGCCCATGCCCCGCAGGAAAATGACATTTCCCTCAGCCTGGGCGGGGATATTTGCGGTGGTGCTGCCATCGTCAATGCGCTGATCGCAGACAGCGGGACCCGAGATACCGCAGCGGCCAATGCCAAGGCCATCCTCGATAACGCCAAGGCCTTCGGCGTGAGGCCCACCGCCGAGCAGAAGAAAGCGGTGGCGAACCTGGGGGCAGGTATTTTGAGCGCCAACGACGTCCAACACCTGCAGATCCTGCTGTACAAGACCGGTCGTGCCCTCGACAACACGGGCCCCGCCGGTATCAGCTCAGGGTCGATGGCCGTCCTGGTCACGGGGTTGCGTGAGCGTGGCGCCTTCAAGAACAGCAGTCCCGTCTTTACCCAGATGCACCAGACGGTCGGGGCGACGGGTAACCAGACCGATCACTGGGTTGTAAGCACCCAGGGACGGACCATTAACTCCTGGCCCAACGACGGCGTCAACACCCGGGCCACGGTGACCAAGGCAGCTGCCAAGCCCCGCACGGACACCCTTTGGCGGGCCACGATCGCCAAGAGCCCGACCGGCGTGGCCATGGCGTACGTGCAGCCGGGCAAGCCCGGGGCCTTTGCCGTGGACATTCCCGTGGCCGCCACACCCGGCAGCAAGGTTGGCTTGACGGCCAAGGCGATCAAACAGTACAAGCATCCGACCACGTTGCCCTAATAGGGTTTGGGCCCATCGGCCATTGCCGGTGCAGGCGACTAGCGCCCAGGATCCGCCGGCCCAGCGGCGCCATCAGTCAATCTCGTAGCGGCTCTGGATGTCGCCGATGAGCCGGCGGATCCCGGCGGCATCGGGGGCGGCCGTCTCGATGTCGAGATAGTGGCGCAATGAGGCGATCGCTGATTGGTAGCGCTGCAGGCTGAGCAGGAGCATCCCCCGGTCCCGATGCTCGACCGACCGATTGGGCTCGATCAGCATCAGGCGATCGACAACGGCGAGGGCGTTGCCGTAGTCCTTTTGCTGGAGGTACACGCCTTTGAGGTTCGCCAGCATCCGGGTGATGATCTGACGGGAGGCGACGGGCTCCACCATCCGGGGCTCAAACACGGCGTCGGGCCCGTAAATCGCCCGCAGGCGGGTCATGCAGTCGGCCTCGATCAGGATCTCGCCAGACGTGAACGGGTCGAAGAGGATGTAGCTGTCCTCGTCGCCCATGTAGCGGACGAGAAAATGGCCAGGGAAACCGACGCCCCGAACCGGCATGCCGGCAAACTCGGCAATGGCGAGAGTCACGACCGACAGGCTGATCGGGATCCCTTTGCGACGGTCGATGACGTCGTTGAGGAAGCTGTTGCGGTCGTCGTAGTACGTGTCCCGGTTGCCGGTGAAGCCCAACTCCTTGAAGATGAACTCTCGGAGAATCCGCACCCGGGGCATGGGGTACGACACGTCGGCAATGCGGCCCTGCACCTCGGCGCCCCAGGCGGATAGTTGGGAGACGTACGGAGCAGGATCCAGCTCCGGATAGGCCATCCGGGCGATCGAAAAGGCCGCGGGCAGTAACGCCACCGGATTGCCGGCATGGCCTACGGCGTCGGCAAAATCACGCAACGGATCGATGGCAGCGGCACACATGGCGGCATTGTAACCGCTTCTGCCGCTAGTGCGGGGTTACGGATGGGATAACACTGGCTGTCTGTTACACTGCCTCGCTCATGCACGAATGAGGATGCCCATGGCCGAGCCCCTGCCCCTATACCGTGGCGATCTGCCCGCCGAGATCGCCGCCGCCTATGCCAACAGCACACAGATCGCCGTCGATACGGAGACGACCGGCCTCAACATGTGGCGCGACCGACTCTGCTTGGTCCAGCTCACCGATGAGCACGGCCAGCTGTCCCTGGTTCAAATCCTGCCCGGGACCCGTCCCGACCGGTTGCTGGACCTCCTCACCGATCCCGGCAAGCTGAAAATTTTCCATTTTGCCCGCTTCGACGTCACCCGGATCAAACAGATCTACGGCGTCACCGTGGCCCCGATTTTCTGCACGAAGATCGCCAGCAAAATGTGCCGTACCTCGACGGATCGTCATGGCCTCAAGGACCTGGTCCAGAACATCGTCGGGGTCTCGCTCGACAAGGAAAAACAGACGAGCGATTGGGGCGCCGACACGCTGAGCCCGGAACAGCTGCACTACGCTGCCAGTGACGTGCTCTACCTGATCGCCATCAAGGAGACCCTCACCGAGATGCTGAAACGGGAAGGCCGGCTGGAAATGGCTGAGTCCTGCTTCAACTTCATGGCCACGCTGGCCGAGTTCGATCGCCTCGGCTGGGAGGGGATTTTTGAGCACTGAGCCCGAGCCGCAGGCCCCCGACCGGACCCGGGCGCCCTTCGGCCGGGGTGAGCTGAACCGCATGTTCGAGCGGGCCACCCGGCGCCCGACTGCTCACCCACGCCACGACGAGGTGCGGGCCCTGCTGCTCGACATCCCGGCTGCGCATGGCCAGCTCAGCAACCAGCGGTTTCGCATGGGCGATCATTACACCCTGTTCGCCGATGGCCGGGCCGTCTGGGTCAAGCCCGAACGCAACTACGTGATCAACGACTGGTGGACCGATGACCTCGGCACCATTTGGGCGGTCGATGACGGTGCTCTGGATGGCTTGCTCGGGGGACTCGTCGCTTCCATGCGGGGCGTCGACGGCTTTGTCGCGGATCTGATGACGATCCGGAAGCCGAAGCAGTCCGTGGCGCCACCGTCGGATGACGACTGGATGGGCCCGGATCGTTCGGGGGTGTAAGCGGCGGCTGGTATAGTCCTCTCACCAGCAGGTCTCGGACGCTTTTTTGAGCCAACACAGTGAGGGCCCCGGTCGATAG
>JACMPN010000290.1 GCA_014377495.1 Candidatus Sericytochromatia bacterium | reverse complement strand
GGGTCATCTGCGCAGGCCTTTGCTCGATCGGCTCGGGGTGCATGGCAATAAAATAGATGAGCGCAAATAATAATTTATGAATTGACATGAAAGCACAAAGGGCCATCCATGACAACCGCCAACCTGCAAGGGCTAAAACGGGCAACCACTCAGGATCGGAATTCCCCCACCGTCCGGGCCACTTCCCAGGCTGCGATCCGCGTCGCCAGCAACGTGTGGGCGGCAGTCAATGTGGCATCGGGCACACCGAGGGCCCGCTTTGTGCGGATATCCCGGTCAAAGGGATGGTTGATCCGCTCCAGCTTGACCGTTCCGTCAAAGCCCAGCTGCGTCAGAAAGGGAAAGGCATTCGTCGGGGTCGGAAAATCGGAGCCATGCAGGATGCGGCCGATGTACCGGTCGGCAGCGAAGCGGCGGACTTCCTTGCGCCGCAGCAGGCTGCAAAATCCCGACGTGTCGCCGTAGACGTGGTCGTAGCGTTCCAGCATCTGGACGAACTGGGCCGAGTAGTCGTGGCGTGGGTATAGGATCGAGCCCGTGCCACAATGGCAAAAGACGATCGGGATGCCCCGCTTGGCCAAGGGCTCATAGAGTAGTGGGTCGCCCAATCGCTGGGCCATACCGGGGAATGTATGCTCACACCCGCTGTGGGCGATGAGCGGCAGACCCATCTCCCGCATGGCGTCATAAAATGGCACATACGCCGGGTTGGTCGGATCGAACTTCTGCAAGGGGCCCAGCCACTTGATCGCCACCGCCAGCGGGCCCCAGCGGGCCAGCTCGGCCATGGCGTCGTGACGCTGCGGGTTGATGGAGATGACGGGCAGGAGCTTGGGGCTGCGGGCGCACACGACAAACACATAGCGGTCCGGCACGAAGAGGTGGGACTCGGCGGCATCAAACTGGCCGCCGCCGTCATAGACGCCGTCCATGGCGAAGACACAGGCGTAGTCCAGCTCGGTTGAGGACTCGACCAGCCGGATCAACCGGTCGGCATAGGCCAGCGTCGCCGTGACGGGGTCCCGGCGGGGCATGCGGTTCAGGCGCAGGAGCCCGTGGTAGTTGAGGCTGCGCTGCATGCGGGGCGATAGATGGCAGCCGCTCGGATCACCGGTCAGGCCGGCGAGGTGTACGTGGATGTCGATGACGGGCATGGGGTTGGTCCGGCCGGCGTGGCGTTCAGTATCTGACTACAGACGGAAGGTGACGCGTTTCTCACGGGTGACGCCATCACCGCTGGGACGGGTCTCGCCTGCGGCCTGTCGAAAGGCCCGGATCCAGACATTCGCCGTGTCAGCGGCGGTGGAGACGTAATGCTCGCCGTGACGCTTGATCTGCTCTCCCTGGTTTTCGAGGATGCGCAGGTCCTGCTGAAGGATCCGCCGCCCTACCACCCCGACAAAGGGACGGATCAACGGCGTCATCCAGCCAAGTTGCCAGGCGGTATGGGCAAAAACCCGGGTCTCGAAGGGCGAGATCGGTGTGCAGATCTGGTGCCCGATCACCTGGCGGTTCGGACCGAACCGGTAGGTGACCTGGACGATCGAGGGCATGACGAAGCGGTCGATATGCTCGACCTTGCCGCCCTTGGGGACAAGCAGGCGCCCCAGCAGGCTGTCCGCCTGGGTCTCCTCCTCGATCTCGATGATGATCCCATCCGGGGCCCGCCGCACGGTCGTCTCGGCCTTGTGGCTGGCGGGTTGGCGAAACAGCCCCCCGTGGACGTAGCCCGTGTGGGGGCAGTCGATGAAGTTTTCAACGACATTGTCGACACTGTTGCGGACCAAGGCATCGAATCGACTCTCGCCCCATCCGGCCTCGCCCGCATGGGGCAGCCGGTAGGGCAGCAGCTCACCGGGATCGCCTTCGCCGACGAAGACCCAGACGTAGCCGTCCTGCTCGCGCACGGGGTAAGCGGGCACCTGAGCGCCGGACGGCATGACGTCACCCGCACATTGGCTGGGGATGGACACGCAGCGGCCATGACCGTCGAACTGCCACCCGTGGTAGGGACACTGGATGCAGCCGTCTTTGACGTGGCCG
>JACMPN010000289.1 GCA_014377495.1 Candidatus Sericytochromatia bacterium | reverse complement strand
CACCCCGCCCCCCCGCACCACAAACCACCCCCCCCCGGGGGCCGCCCCCCCGCGGCGGGGGGGGGGGGGGGACGTTTGTCCCCCCCCCCCGCCCCGCCCCCGTTTGCCAGCCTGGGTCCGGACCCGGGGATGAGACAGCGCTGTATCCTGGCCAACATGTCCGACCCGCCCGGAGGCGCCCCGCATGAACGACCCGCATGAACACCTCAAAGGCAGCGAAGCCCGCCTCTGGCAACTGATCGACGCACGGACCCGGGCCGGTGCGGACACCAAGCAGATCGACTCCCGCATCTGGGACCTGTTCGGTGAGGACTGGGCGATCATGTTCACGGACCTGTCCGGCTTCTCCCGACAGGTGGCGGCCTTCGGGATCATCCATTTTCTCCAGATCATCCACGAACAGAAACAACTGATGCTGCCGATCGTGGCCCAGCACGACGGCATCCTGATCAAGATCGAGGCCGACAGCTTCCTGATCATCTTCAAGCGGGCCGCCAACGCGATCACCTGTGCCACAGCCCTGCAACATGCCTGTCAGAACGTCAACAAACGGCGGATGCCGGAAGCACAGATCCTCCTCTGCGTGGGCATCGGGGCCGGGCGCATCCTGCGCACCGGGGATACCGACGTCTACGGCCAGGAAGTCAATGCCGCCAGCAAGCTCGGTGAAGACACCGCCAAAGCCAACGAGATCCTCGTCACCTCTGAGGCCCACGCAAAGGCCCTCCTGGACAACCCCGACTTCCGGTTCAGCCCGCTCAACCAGGCCGTGGCTGGCTCCGAGATCAACTACCGGCTCGATTACGGGATCCTCGCCTGAACCTACGGCCCAGACAGATAATTTTCGACGATTCAGCAAGGGAGCAACGCATGTCCGGCGGTGGTGGTGGTGGCGGCAATCTGTGGAAATACCTGTTCGGGGCCGGTGCCGTGGTGTCGGTCTCAACCATGGTCTGGGAACACCTGCACGGCCATGTGGACGGTATCCTGTTTCCGATTGGGCTCGCCCTCGGCGGCCTGATGCTGATCTTCGGCTCTTGTGAGGCGATGATCCTCAGTGTCGACGGCCTGGGCGGACGGCTGAAGTGGAACCCGTTCTTCGCCGGGACGATGGCCGGACTGGCCTCGAACGTGCCCGAGATCATCATGATCGGCTTCGTCGTCGCCAAAGAGCCCCGCATCGCCTTTGTCGTCACCTGCCTGACCCTGCACGTCAACGCCCTCGTCTTCGGCCTCTACAGCGCCCTGATGCCCAAAGACGACAGCGGCCACGCCCCAATGCCCCAGGCCATCATCGAGATCGGCACCGACCTGGTCGCCTGTGCCGCCGGCCTGTTCCTCGTCCTCGGCATGCTGATGGTCACCATGAAGGTGTTCGGCACCGGCAAACACGCCGGTGAAGGCCTCGGCATCGCCGATCTGACGGTGATCAGCGTCGGCCTGCTCATCGTCATGGTCGTCTCGATTATCCAGATGGCCCAGCGCTTCTCCGGCGCCGAAGGGGGTCACGGTGACGGCTCCGTCGCCTCCCCCGTCGGTTGGGGCGTGGTCCTCGGCTATGGCGCGCTCGGCACGGCGGGTTCCCTGGTCGGGGGCCACGCCGTGGGCGACTTCGCCGAGGCGCTGGTCCATGGGTTGCAGGCCCGGGGCTACTCCGAGATGATCGGGGCCATCGTGATCAGCCTGTTTTCCGGCATCGCCAGCTACCTGATGATCGCCAACGCCCATTGGCAGAAAAAGTACGACATCGCCCTCTCGAACGTCTGCGGAGCCGTCACCGAGATGCCCTTTCTCGTCCTGCCCAGCACGTTTCTGCTGATGGCGGGATTCGCCAAGTTCGGGATTATCCCCATGCTGCCGAACGGCGGCGTTCTCGCCATCGACCTGGAAACGACGTCAGTGCTGCTCTTCGGCTTTCCCACCCTGCTCGTGCTCTGGAAGTCGATCGCCGACGACGGCAAAATCAGCCCCATGGAAACGGCCGTGATGGTCGTCCTCTTCGGTCTGGTGATCTACGTCCTGGCCGCTCACGGTTGAACCGCCTGACCATCCCCGTCTTGCCGGTCGCCCCGCCAATGGACCTGCAACGCGCTAGACTTGAGCAACACAGGAGAGCCTCATGCGTATCGTCGTTACCGGCGCCACCGGCTTCATCGGCGGACCGCTGCTGAAAGCCCTCATCCGAGACGGGCATGCCGTGACCGTCCTCAGTCGCACAGCCCGGTCCAGCCCCGACGTCACCTATCTGGCCTGGGACGGCCGGACGGTCGGGGACTGGGCGCCCGCCGTGGACGGGGCCGATGCCGTGATCCATCTGGCGGGTGATCCCATCGCCGAGGGCCGCTGGACCCCCGCCAAAAAAGCCCGCATCCGCAACTCCCGCATCGCCGGCACCGCCGCCATCGTCACCGCCATCGAACGGGCCGACGTGCGGCCGAAAGTGCTGATCAGCGGCTCCGCCGTCGGCTTTTACGGCCCCCGTGGCACCCATCGGATCACCGAGGCGGAGGGACCCGGACGGGACTTCCTGAGCCAGGTCTGCCTGGAATGGGAAAGCACCGCCCGCCTCGTCGCCGTCAGCGGTGTCCGCCTCGTCCTCCTGCGCACGGGCATCGTCCTCGGCAATGCAGGGGGTGCGTTGGCCAAACTGCTGCCCCTGTTCCGCATGGGCCTGGGCGGCAGTTTGGGTTCCGGCAAACAGGGGTTCTCCTGGATCCACCTGGACGATGAGGTGGGGCTGATCCTCTGGGCGTTGGAGAATGATGCGGTGTCGGGGCCGCTCAACGCCAGCGCCCCGGAACCCGTCAGCAACGCCGATTTCACCCGGGCCCTCAATCATGCCGTCGGTCGTCCCGGCTTCCTGCCCGTGCCGGCCTTTGCCCTCAGGCTGGGCATGGGGGAACAAGCGGACATGCTGTTGACCGGGGCGTACGCCTATCCCCAGCAGGCACAGGACAAGGGATATACCTTCCGCTTCCCCACGCTGAGTACTGCCCTGAGCGACATCGTGGCGGGTACCTGAGTGACACGGCAGACGTTTAGCCGCAGCGTAGACATCCATGCCCCGATCGAGGCGGTATTTGCCTGGCACGAGCGGCCTGATGCCTTGCGCCTGCTGACGCCGCCCGGGCAGCGATTGATCGTCTTGAAGCCCCTGGCCAGCCTGCACGTGGGTCAACGGGCCCTGTTGTTCGCCTTGGCCGGTCTGATCCCCACGCTCTGGTACGTCGAACACGTGGTCTACGATCCGCCTCACGAATTCGTCGATCGCCAGATCCTGGGGCCCTTCTGGTTCTGGGAACACCACCACCGGTTCGTGGCCTTGGACGCGCAGACGACACGGCTCACCGATGCCATCGAGTATGCGCTGCCGGGAGGCAAGCTGGGTGCCTGGCTGGGCGGCCGCCTGGTCACGGCGCAATTGGCCCGGATGTTCGAGCACCGGCACCAGGTGACCCGGCAGGCGATCGAATCTGCCGCCGGGTCCAACCCTGAACAGAAACGCATTGACTGAGCGCCGAACAGTGCGTTCGCCCCGCCTTCCTTGAGGTTCCCCGCGTCGGGGGAACCACGTTTTTTGATTGTCCGGGAAGGCGATTCTGTTTAGTTCATGATCGTGCTGCCCGAATACCCGTCAGTGGGGGCATCGAGCAGGTTGCCGGCAGGATCGGCAATGAACGGCAATGCCCGCAGCCAGACGGTCGAGCCGGCGTTCATCTCGTCGTCGCTGCTGGGGGCAAACTCGACCGTGGCGTTTGTCGGATCACTGGCCACCAGTCTGGCGCCGATGGCCGAGTTCGCCGACAGGGCGATGGCCCCGGGCTGGCTCACACTGACCGCATAGCGGAAGTTGAGGGCGTTCTGGACACTGATGGCCGCAGTTGCTGCCGGGATGGCAGCGGTCCCGTCGGCCAACGAGAGGGGGAACAGGACCATCGGTTCAGAAAATTGCACCCGCAGTCGGTCCCGGGTGGACGTGCCGGACGTCGGTGCCGAACCGCCTTCCACGGCCCGGATGGAGAGGACCCGGGGCCGGGCCGTATCCAGCGCCACCGGGAACGAGTAACCGTTCGTCGCCACTTTGGCGGTCTCCGTCCGGAAGATCTGACTGGACCGGCTCGTGCCGGCCTGGTCCCGGAAAGGCTTGCGGAACGCCAGCGCATACACGGGCGCCGTCACCTTGTCCGAAGGCAACTGGTACCCGGGCTTGAAGGTCAGCATCAGCGCCTGGCCATTGTCAGACCAGACGGACGTGAAGGCCTGCAGATCGTAGATCGGGGCCTGGGGGCGGGTCAGGGTCCCGCTAATGGCATCGTAGCCGGTCGGCAACGTCACGCCGGCACTCAGAGTCACCGACTCGGCCCCGGTGACCGTCGCCGCATAGACGGCCAGGCCGTCTTGGATGTCCGTTGCATTGACGGGCTCGCTGAACCGGATGGCGAAGGACGTCCCCGGTTCCACGCCGGAGACGGTGTTCACGGTGCGGACGGAGACGACCTCCGGCTGATCCGACAGGGCAAAGGCCGTGTCCGCCTGCCCAAAATCCAGGCGGTTGATGGCATCGTCGGCCTTCACGTTCATCGAGATGACCGTCGTGCGGGTCCGGGACGTCCAGCCGGCTTTGGTGGCTGTCAGCTGGATGGTCGAACCGATCGGTGCGCCCCCGATCAGATAGGCCCCGCCGTTATTCGCCTCGCCCGACGCACTCCCTGTGGTCGTCGTGGCCTGAGTCTCCAGGGTATTGGCGAAGCTGCCGACGCCCAGGACCCTGGCCGTTATCGTGACGCCGGCCAGGGGACGACCGGTTTCGTCCGTGATCCGGCCGTGCACGGCGGCAAAGCGATCGCTGGGCGGTGGTGTGGGCACCGGCGTGGGACCGGTATCCGGGGGCGACGCCGAAGTACCGGGTGAGGGACTTGCCGTCCCGGTGGATCCGGGGACAGCACCGCTCGTGCAGCCACTCAGGCCGATCAGCCCGACGATCCCCATACCCACCAATTGCCGTTTGGCCCGTTGCATCCCACACCTCGTCTGTCGTCTCTGGCTCGTCATGTCTGCATGCGCTAGTTTGGGAATTATGCCGCATTAAACCGCCCGCATCGACTAAATGTGCGGGGCTCCCCCAAACCTTGACACCAGGCCACTCAAGGGGGCTATCATGCCCAGCGGCAAGTGAGCCTGCAGCGCCACGAAAAGGACTTTTAACCATGACGACCGATAGCCAACAGACCCTGGACCGTGCCGAGCCCGAAAGTGGCGAGCTGGCGATCCACGCCGAAAACATCCTGCCGATCATCAAGCAGTGGCTGTATTCGGACAAAGAGATCTTTTTGCGGGAGCTGATCTCCAACAGCACCGACGCCATCACCAAGCGGAAACACGTCTCCGTCACCCGGAGCGACGTCGCCGCCGACGGTCCCGCCCGGGTCGAGGTGCTGGTCGATGCCGCCGCCGGCACCCTGACCATCCGGGACAACGGCATCGGCATGACCGGCGCCGAGGTCAAGCAGTACATCAACCAGATCGCCTTCTCCGGCGCCAAGGAATTCCTCAGCCAGTACCAGGTCCAGGACGAAAAGGCCCAGATCATCGGCCACTTCGGCTTGGGCTTCTATTCGGCCTTCATGGTCGCCGACAAGGTGGAGATCCACACGAAATCCGCCGTCGATGCTGCGGCACCCGCCGTGCACTGGACTTGCGACGGCGGCATGAGCTTCACGATGGACGCCTCGCCCCGCACCGAGGCCGGCACCGACATCGTCCTCACCCTCTCCGAGGACGCCAAGGACTATTTGAATGCCGGGACGTTGAAGACGACCATCACCAAGTACTGCAACTTCCTGCCCGTCGAGATCATGCTGGAAGGCGAGGTCATCAACGAGCAACAGCCGCTCTGGACCAAGTCGCCCACCAGCCTGAAGGACGAGGACTACCTCGCCTTTTACCGCAACCACTTTCCCGGCCATGCCGACCCGATCCTCTGGGTCCACCTGAACGTCGACTACCCTTTCCGCCTGCAGGGCATCCTCTACTTCCCCCGCATCGAGCACGAGCTCAGTGCCGCCGACGGCCAGATCCAGCTTTACTGCAACCAGGTCTACGTCTCGAGCACGTCCCAGGACCTGATCCCCAAGTTCCTCACGGTCCTGCAGGGCATGATCGATTGCCCGGACATCCCGCTGAACGTCTCACGCAGCATGCTGCAGAACGATCCCTACGTCCGGAAGATCTCCAACCACATCGCCAAAAAGGTCGGCGATAGGTTGAAGGCCATGTACAACACCGAGCGTGAAGCCTACGAGGCGGCGTGGGAGGCCATCCACGTGTTCGTCAAGTTCGGGATCATGGACGACGACCGCTTTGCCGACGTGGCCAAGGACATCGTCATCTTCAAGTCGACAAACGGCGGATACGCCACCCTCGACGACTACCTGACCCGCAACAAGGACAAACACGAAAACGTCGTCTATTACTGCTCGGATCCCGAGCGGCAGGCGTCTTACCTCAATCTGTTCGCCAAACAGGGCCTGGAAGCGCTGTATCTGAACGGACAGATCGACTCCTATTTCATCTCCTACCTGGAGCGCAAGCACCACGAGGTGAAACTGCGCAGCATCGACGCCGAGGTCAATGAGGCGCTGCTGGATCCCGACGCCAAAGCCAAGCTGGTCGATTCCGAAAATAACACGACCGACGACCGGCTCAAGGAACTCTTCGAGCGCCACCTCAAGGGTGAAGGCGACGATGAACGCCCCGGGCTGGAGATCCAAATCGAAGCCCTGCGCACGGCCGACGTCTCGGGCCTGATCATTGAAAAGGAAGAAATGCGCCGCATGAAGGAAATGGCCGCCGCCTGGAAGAACAGCGGCATGGCTTTCCCGGAAATGCAGACCTTCATCGTCAACAGCGCCAACCCGATTGTGCAGCATCTGGTGACGTTGGCCGATCAACCGGGCAACGACGAGCAGGTCAAACTGTTGACGGAACACCTGTACGATCTGGCCAAGGTCGCCCATAAGGGCCTCGAAGGCAGCGAGATGGTCACATTCCTGGAGCGCAGCCACAAGGTGCTGAGCCTGATGATGCCCAAAACCTAAAGGCGTTTGTCCAGGGGCAGCTGCGACGCCTCCCACGCAACAGCCCCCGCCATTGCTGGCGGGGGCTGTTGCGTATCGATACTAATGGGTCTGCGATGTCAGGAATCGGCTTCCCGCGGCGGCTCGATCGGAACCTTCGCGGTCTCGGAGATGAACAGGACCGTGTTCTCGATGGGGATCCCCTCCGGCGAGGCGGCCTCATCCTCGGGGTTGATCACGATAATGGTCTCGGCGGTGATCCCCTCCGGCGTGGCGCCAACATCCTCGGGGTCGACCACGGTGATGGTCTCGAGGATCCCCGTCAGATTTTCCCGTACGGCCGCCACGTAGGCTTGGCGCAGGGAGATCTGCTCCTGGCGCTCCTCCAGGCTCAGCCCTTCGGCCTTGGCTTTGCGGGCCAGGAAATTGATCCGCGCCACCTGTTCGTCATTGACCGCCACGCCACACGTCCCTTCTGGTCTCGTCGTCCCGCTCTATTGTGGCCCAAGCGACCCATATCCGTGATCGCCGGCATCGAATCCGACATGCCATCGGGATTGAGATCTTCTGCCAACCGATACCACAGTGCAAGTCAAATCATACGTGACTGAACCAGCCTGTGTGGCGTCTCAATACCTCTGCCCATCGCCGATGCCGAACGCCGCAGCATCGTCCTCGAGGCCGGACCCCTGGCCGAAGCGCCCAGTGCGTCTACCAGGCATCAGGTCGAGACCATCCTCCGGGCGTGCCTCGCCGAACTGCACAGGGGCGACGGCCGGATCCAGCGACAAGGGGACCGCCGCTTCGTCGTCGTGCTGGACGACATCGAGGACTGGCCGGGGCTCCTGGGCTACCTGACCACCAAAAGGCATCTCAGCTTTTGTCGCCCCCTGACGCCGGCACCGGATCCCGAGCAACCCGACGCCAAGGCAAACTGGTCCGAGACGTCATCACGGGCCCGCAGTCTGAAGCGGCGGCCAAACGGCTGACGCGTCGCCTCCGCCACCCCGAACTCCCCGTCCCACTGCGCCAAGTCCCGGCACCACCGACGGTGCCTTGAACCGGACGTGCTGCTTTGGCGCAACACCCAAGCATGTCCGGGCCTTTACCTGCCGATAAGCGGAACATGAATTACGCCTACCGCTCGTCCATCCCTCGCACCCTCATCGGTCGCGGCGTCGTCGTGCTGCTCGCCTTGGGCACCATCGGCTGCCAGCAGGCGATCGGTGCCTCGAGACTGGGACCTGCCGCCGTCCGCACGGCGAACGCCGGAGCGGACCAGACCAACGGTCCGATCATGGTCATCGGCGGCGGTAAAGACCAAGATCTGATCATGCAGACGTTCATCACCTTGAGCGGCGGCAAAGCAGCCCCCCTCGTCGTCGTGACCCTTGCCTCCGACGATCCCGCCAAGTCGGGTCAGGCCTACGTCGATTACCTCAAACAATTGGGCTGCACCAACGCCCGCTTCATCCTTCCGTCGACCAGTGGCACAGCGCCCGACCAGCAGGCCTTTGCGGCCGGTCGGGGATTCTTCTTTTCCGGGGGCGACCAGCGTCGCATCCTCAGCAACCTGACGGGTACCTGGCAAACGGCCATCAAGTCCGCCTGGCAGCACGGGGCCACCATCGCCGGGACCAGCGCCGGGGCCATGGTCTGGGGCCGCACCGCCATCCTGGGCGGCGATCCCCAACAGACCGCCTGGTACGGCGAAGATCCAACACATGACGGCATCCGCCTGGGTTCCGGCTTCGGCTTTTTGCCCGGCACCGTCGTCGACACGCACTTTTCTGAACGGGGCCGGCTGCCCCGCCTCGCCTTTGCCACGGCCAAGGACGCCGGCGGCCTCGGCATCGGGGTCGATCCCCAAACCGCCGCCATCATCCGGCCCTCCGGCAGCCTGACCGTCACCGGCAACGGCACGGTCACTGTCGTCCAGGTGCCTGCTCAGCCGATCAAGCTGCCGATGTCGCTGAAGAACATGACCGTGTCCGTCCTGTCGGCGGGCGACGAATGGGCCAACGGCATCAAGACGAAAGCCGCCGCCATCCGCTAATCGTGCGCCTGGACGTCGTCATGGGATGTGTATCGGCTTAAACTGCCAAAGTGCTTGATCCCACCCGCCGCCAGGCTTACACCGATGCCCTCAACGAACTGGACCAGCCCACCGTCCTGCCGCTGGATGTCGTCGGGCGTCTGGAAACCCTGTCGCCACAGGCGATCCGCCTCGATTGGGTCCGCCTGGGCGTCATCGCCAACGCCGATGGCCATTTCGACCGGGCCGGGATCCTCGCCGCTTTGGAGGCGACAGCCAAGGCGTCGCTCCTCGTCTACGAGCCGCAACTCTGGGACCGGCTGGAAGTACCGCCCCTCAACTGGGAAGACGTCAACGGCCTGACCGTGACGGACAGCCTGCCCACCGTGCCGTACCTGCTCGCTGAACAAGCTGCCGATTGGGGCACGGTGCGGGGCTTCGAACACCTGCTCGCCCCCAGCCAAAGCCAGGTGACGCCCCATCCATACCAATTGGAAGCCGTCACCCGGGTCCTGCGGGAGATGAAGGGCTGCGCCATTCTGGCTGACGAGGTGGGACTGGGCAAAACCATCGAGGCAGGGCTGATCCTGAAGGAATACATCCTCCGCGGGATGGTCCGCACGGCCCTGATCCTCGTCCCCGCCTCGTTAGTCGACCAATGGAAGGACGAGCTTTCCGACCGTTTCGGCATCCCGACGACGGTCCTGGACCGGCCGAACCTCAGCGCCACGGCCGACGTCGCCATCGTCAGCATCCATCGGGCCAAACGGTCGCTGGCAGACGAACTGCTCAGCCGGCACTGGGACCTGATCATCGTCGACGAAGCCCACATGCTGAAGGATCAAAACACGGTCGGCTACAAGTTCGTTTACGCCCTGAAGCGGACCTTCAGCCTGCTCCTGACGGCCACACCGGTGCAAAACGACCTGCGCGAGCTGTACAACCTGATCACCCTGGCCAAACCCGGCCTGCTGCGCTCCCGCAAGCATTTCCGCACGTACTACATGTCCGACCGCCGCAAGGCCAAAAACGTCGACCTGCTCAAGGAACTGCTCGCCGAGGTGATGATCCGCAACCGCCGCAGCACCAGCCTCGTGGAACTGCCGCCCCGGGTCGTTCACACGGTCGAAGTCGAACTGAACGCCGAGGAACTGGCCTTTCACCAGGCGGTCGTCAAATTCGTCCATCGGGTCTATCAGCGGTACGTCAAAGGCAACATCGCCATCGGCTACGACTCCACCGAAGTCGAGAAGATCGTCCTGACGCTGATCATCCTGCTCAAGGAATCCTGCTCGTCCAACCGGGCCGTCTTGTCCACACTGGCGGGCGGTATGCGGCGGCGGATCATGGAGCTGGCCGAAAAAACCGGCAAGACGGGCGATCTCACCGAACTCGACCGGGTCATCCTGCACGGTCAGACGCTGGGACTGCATTCCAAGACCAAAGCCCTAGGCAAGCTGCTCAAGGCCCATCCCCGGTCGACCATCGTTTACAGCGAGTTCCGCCAGACGCTGGAAGCGATCCGGGACTATCTGACGTCCCAAGGTCACCGGGTGACGATCTTCCACGGTGGGCTCTCGGGCTCACAGCGACGGCAAGCCCTGAACACGTTCCGGGAGCACGGGGGCATCTTCCTCTCGTCGGAAGCAGGCGGCCAGGGCCTGAATTTGCAGTTTTGCCACCAGTTGGTCAACTACGACATCCCGTGGAACCCGACGAGGCTGGAACAACGGATTGGCCGGGTTCACCGCTACGGCCAGACCCAGACGGTGCAGATCTTCAATTTCAGCATGCGGGACACGATCGAGGAATACATCCTCTGGGTCCTGTCGAGCAAAATCAACATGTTTCAGCAGGTCATCGGGGAACTGGAAACCATCCTCAGCTTCATGGACACCAGTGGCCGGGTGAGCTTCGAATACCGGTTGTCCAAGATCATTCTCGATGCCCAGGACTTCGGGCTGATCCGCGAAAAGATGCGGGAACTGGGCAACGCCCTGCGGGGGGCATCGGAGTCCTATCAGCTGGCCAAGACCCAGACCGAAACGTGGCTGGAGCCGCTGACGTGACGACACCCTTTGCCCCGGCACCGGATGCCGCCGACTCCACGACCGATGACCGTCTGGCGGCGTTTCTCACCGATACGGTGGGCCACTTCAAGGGCACGGTGACGGCCGAAAGCCCCGCCATCTGGCAGGTGACGAACCCCGTCAAACACCCGACCCTCTTCGGTCCGGACGGCCAAAAGGTGACCACGGACAAAGAGGCCAGCCTCCTTGATCCAGAGCTGGCGCTGCTCGCCGAGGGCACGCCGTTGCTGCAGACCCTCGTCCTGCGGGTCAGGGAACAGGGTCTGACCCTCTATAAAGGGCGCTATACCCGCATCTGGCCCCAGAATGCCATCGAGGCCCGCCTCGCGCAGGACCTGCTGCCCCCCGGCACACCCTACACCCTGCATCCGGAGGACCAGCAGTGTCTGCGGGCCGTCTTCCGGGTGCGGTTGTCCCGGGAGTTCATCCAGGAAGACGTGCTGCGCCTTATGGTCGATGGTGACGGCGAAGCCTGGTCCGGCGCCGTCACCCTGGAAGGTCAGGGAGACCTGCTGCAACCCCTGCCTCAGCTGGCCTGGGACTGGGAAACGCTGCAGGAGCGGTATCAGCAAGCCCTGCTGGCGGCCGAAGAAGCCCTGATGCCGCTGATCCTCGACCATGAAGCCGAACTGGCCGAACAATTGAAACGGGAAAACCACCGGATCACCACGTACTACGACGAGGTCGAGGCAACGGGTGAATATGCGGAAAGCATCGACGACCTGGACATGGCGCAGCTGGCCCTCGAAGCCCTCCACACCGACCGGGCGAAACTGTTGTCCGAGCAACAGCGGCGCTACCGCCTGACGGTACAGGTCATGCCCGTCAGCCTGGCCCTGATCGAGGCCCGGATCGTCAGGGCCAAGGTGGGTGACACGTCCATCGTCTTTCACCCGCTGCTGATCGAGCCGATCCTGCCAGCCTGTGACGGCTGCGCCCGCCGCATGCCGATCGCCCGTTTTGATCCCGGACCGCTCTGCCCCACCTGCGCGCTGCAAGTCTGAGCGTGGCCCATGCCGATCAGGTCCGGTATCGTAGGACCCGTGTCCATGTCGCCCATGCAATCCGCCCTCCCCGATGATCCGGAACGGCAACGCGTCCTGGCGCTCCTGCAGCGTTTCGGCCACGGCTCGTCCTCGTTTCAGACCCTGGGGCCGGATTTCCACTATTGGTTCCACGACGACGACGCCTGCCTCGCCTACGTCGACACCGGTCATGCCTGGGTGGTGGGCGGCCTGCCCATCGCAGCCCAGGACCGTTACGGCGAGTTGGTCGCCGCCTTTCAAAAAGCCGCCAGGGCCCACCACCGGCGGGTCCGCTATGTCACTTTGGATTCCCGGTTCACGGCGGCGGCGGGGCTGGACACGCTCTGTTTCGGCGAGATCCCCATCTGGGACCCCACCGCCTGGGAATCCACGGTGCGGGCCTCCCGCAGCCTGCGGGAGCAGTTCCGCCGGGCCAGGGCCAAGGGGATCCGGACCCGCCTGGTGCCGACCTCGGAAGTGTCTGATGCCACAAGCCCCGTCCGCCGGGCCATGGCCGGGATCGTCGCCGGTTGGATGCAGACCCGGCGGGCCCCGCCCCTGCGCTTTATCGCCCGGGTCGATCCGTTTTTCCTGACCGCCGAACGCCGCTACGTCGCCGCCGAATGGCACGGCCGCCTCATCGCCTTTCTCGTCGCCGTCCCCGTCTATGCCCGCAACGGCTGGATGATCGAGACGGTCTTCCGCACCCGGGACACCCCCAATGGTGTCTCCGAGCTCCTCGTCGACGCCGCCATGCGGGTTTTTGCCGAAACCGGGGCCACGTTTGCCACGCTGGGGGCCGCACCGCTCACCGACGGGGTGAACGGCTGGCTGCGCCTGGGGCGGTGGCTGGGCTCCGGCCTTTACAACTTCCAGGGCATTTATGCCTTCAAGGCCAAGCTCAAACCCCAGCGCTGGGAGCCGATCCACATCGCCTATGCCCACGGCGGATCCGCCGTCGTTGCTTTTTGGGATGTGGCCCAGGCCTTTTCCCCCACCGACAAGCGTGCGCTCGCACTCGGCATCCTCCGCCGCTATCGCCGCCCGATCGTGCTGCTGCTGGCGATCCTGCTCATCCCCTGGACATTGCTGTTGGCCAGCCTGGACACGGCCCGCTGGTATCCGTCGGAGGCAGCGCAATCGGCCTGGGTCGCGTTCGACATCGGGCTCATCGGCTTGTGTGCCATGCTGGCGCTGCGATGGCGGCCGGCCCTGGCGGTCCTGACGGCGTGTCTGGCCGGGCTAGACACCGGGCTGACAACCTATCAGGCAGTCGTCTACAACATTCCCCGGATCACGTCCGTGGGTGATGGCGTGGGCATCGGTATCGCCGTTTTCGGCCCGCTGTTGGCCGCCACATTTTTGTGGCTGGCCCACCGAAACTCATCGCCAGCCGGTCCGCAACCCCTGGATCAAACGTCGCCCGTGCCGACGGCATAGCCCGTCGCAGTGGCCGCCTGCAACAGGGCCCGGCAAAAGGCGGGATGTCCCGGCACCTGCGGGTTGACGGCCAGCGCTTTGGCCAGATAGGCCGTCGCTTTGACCATGTCGCCCTTTTCGTAGGCCCGCAGGCCCTGCTCGGCGATGATCCGGGCGGCGCCTGCCTTGACCACCATCGTCACCATCAGGGCCGCGACGGCTTCGGCATCGGACGAGGTCGGCCGGTGCAGGGCTTCCAGCTCCGCCCGCTGTGCCAGGTCCCGCTGCACCTTTTTCGAGGGGGCCTTGGCCGTCTTCAGATCCCCCAGGGCAGCCTGAAGGATGTTTCCCGTCACCCCGGCCATGGGCAGGGCATGCAGCACATCGAGAAAGCGCACGTCGCCCGACACGTCCCGGCCAAAGGAGAACGTGACGTTACGGGTCCGCCCTTTGCCGGCCCGCAGGGCATAGGCGACCGGATCGCAGCCGTGTGCCTCGGTAAACGCCGCGACATGGTACCGGCAGCGTGCGGTGAAACGCGCCCACTGTTTTTTCAGGGTGGGCGAGCTGCGGGTCCCGCTGAGCTTGCGCACGGCGAAGAGCAGCTCCGGCGTGGCGACCACCGCCAGCTCACCATGCAGGTGCATCAAAAAGGGATAGTCGAACACCGTCTCCGGCCGCTGCGCCAGCACCCGGGCGAATCCCTTGGCGTCGCCAGCCCGAAACGCCGCCACCGCCGCCGTGACGACCAATTGCGCCGCACACCAGGCGTCGCCGGGGATCCCGGTCGCCGCCCGCTCCAGCGCCGCTGTGGCCAATGCCACATAGGGCCCCTGCAGCATGCTGGCGTGGTGTCGGGCGTAGATCACCCGGTACACGTCCGACAGCTCCGCCAAATCACCCTGCTGCCAGAGAGCGACGAGACGCTGCTGGTTTTGACTGAGCGTGATCAGCCGGGAATAGGCGGACGGTGGCGGGACGACGGCAGGATCGAAATCCACAGCCGGCACCGGCGGTGTCCAGGGCTCTTCCTGCAATGACGACCGCACGAGCGTCAGCACGGGACCGGGCGGCATGTCACCGAGGGTTTCGTTCGCCTCCCCGGCAGGCCTCGGCCGGGGGATGACACTGCCGTCGGTGAGTGTCTGGTGGCAGCTGGCACAGGCATAGAAGCCGAAGCTGTCCGCCTCGACCTGCGAGGTCAGCGGCACGAGGCGCACGCCGACATGCCGGCGCAAATGGCGGCAATGGGCCGTGTGGTAGCGATCCTTCTCGTAGATGACGAAGCGGGCATCCGGGGTGGCCTCGTCCAGGATCCGGGGCGTGGAACGGACGGTCTTGGTCCGCAGGCCCATGGTCATCCCCTGCCGCAGGCTGTCGAGGATCCGCAACACGGGCATTCCCCGGGCCGGGAGGCCCTCCCGCCGCCCCGTGAGACAAAGCGTCTCCCGATACGGCGTGATCAGGCTGGGAAAGCGGTGAGCCAGGTCCGCCAACGACACCACGGCGGCATCCCAGAGACTGAGCCGGGTGGCCTCGGGCATGGTGTCGTCATCGGGCGCCTCGTCGGTGAGCACGGCCAACAGCGGGCGCAGGGCGGAGTCGGCGGTCTCGGGGCGGAGCTCGGCGACAGAGGCCAGAAAGGTCATCGCCCAGCGCCGGGCGTGGATGTCCGGGTGATTGGCGACGACAGCGGTGGCGGCCCGGATCAGCTCATGGGGCTGACTTTCCTCGCCGCTGCGCAGCCGCTCGGTCAGATGGGGAAAGATCTGCCATTCCCGGAGGTGATCGCCGCCGGCACGTCGGCGCAGCCCTTGGAGGAGCACGGCTGGATCGTCGGCCACGATGCCCCCCTCTGGAACTCGGTCAAAAATAACCCGGCTGTGGCGCCGGGGCTTGTCAGGGAGCCGCTTGAGCCGCTTGCAGCGTATCACGCAGGGTAGCCCGCACCAAGGTTATCAGCGGGCTTTCGGGGGTCGGGCGTTGCGGCGGCCTTGCAGGGGCGGTAAATTGAAGAGGTTTGCAACATTGAATGTGGGGGAATCCGCTTGCGGGCGATCTATCCCGGGAGCTTTGATCCCGTCACGAACGGTCATCTGGACATCTTGGGGCGTGCCGCCAAGACGTTCTCCGAGGTGATCGTCGCCGTGCTGCACAATCCGTCGAAGTCGGCGTTATTCACTGTGGAGGAGCGGATGGCCATGTTGGCTGCCGAGACCGCCCGTTGGCCGAACGTCAGCGTCGATTCCTTTTCCGGGCTGACCGCCGAGTATGCCCGCAAGGTGGGCGCAGCGGTGATCATCCGGGGCCTGCGGGCCGTTTCGGACTTCGATTCGGAGTTCCGGATCGCCTTAACAAACCGCAAACTCAACCCCGACGTGGATTCGGTTTTCCTAATGACCACTGGGGAATACCTTTTCCTCAGTTCCAGCGGGATCAAGGAGATCGCCAGCTTTGGCGGCCCCGTCCACGGCATGGTGCCGGATGCGGTGGCCGTAGCGCTGGCAGGCAAATACGCATCGACGTCGCAGTCGATCGAAGAATGACGGAGCTACCAGACATGAGCCAAATCAACGCCCTGTTGGACAAGATCGAACGCCTGGTGCTCAATAGCGCCAAGCTGCCCCTGGTCAACCGGGTGATGGTGGACGAGGACAAGCTGTTTGATCTGTTGGACGGACTGCGCCAGCAGCTGCCGGCCGAGATCGAGCAGGCAAAGCAGGTCGTCGCCCACAAGTCGGCGATCATGGCCGAAGCCCAGCGTCGGGCCGAGCAGATCATCACCACCGCTGAAAAGAAGGCCCGTGGCCTGATCAGCGAGAACGAGGTCCTCCGTGAGGCCCAGGACGAGGCGGAAACCATGCGCCGCCGGGCGGCCGACGAGTGCGTCCTCCAGCAGGACGGGGCTGACCGTTATGCCGATGAAGTACTCACAAATTTGGAGCAAAAGATCAGCCGGGCCCTAACCACCATTCAAAACGGACGCACGCAGCTGACGCGCTCCTAGCCTGCCTTTGTAACCTATTGTGAAACCCGCTTTCCCAGTGTCACCGCTGGGAAAGTCCTCTTGCTATGATAAAAAATGCGGGCGGTCGCACGGGCGTGCCGTCGGCCTCGGGATACAGTCGTGAGAGCAGGGTGGTGATCAACCGTGGAAATGCTAAGCGAAACGACGTCCAGTCTTGATCCGGTCCGTGACCGGTTGCAGGCGGAGCGGGATCGGTTGACCCAGTTGCTGGGCGCCGTAACGGGCACGCTGCAGATGCACACGGGGGACGACCCCCATAGTGCCAAGCTGAGAACCCGGCTCAACGATGTGAAGAAGGCCCTCGGCAGGATCGACGCCGGCACCTACGGGCGCTGCGTCGCCTGTGCCAGCGAGATCGCGGCCAGCATCCTCGAAAAGTCACCCGTCGTCACCAAATGCACCGGCTGCGAGATGAAGAGCCGGCTGGCCCTCGTCTGATCCCTCAATCCTGATGAGCCCCGACTTCGGTCGGGGCTTTTTCATCTGGTGATCCGGCATCAGGGCAAATGGCAGCCAGCCCTGTGCCGACCGTGACGCCTTCGTCCGGTCCGGTCATCGTCAGCATTCGGAAATTCGCCTTGGGCCCGATCAGCGTCACGTTCAAGAACATGGATGGGTCGCCTTTACCGCCACACCACTCCGGGGCGAGTTCACTTCCAGCACACTGAAAGACGGCCAATCCTTTTCATTCACGTTTACCAAAGTAGACACCGGGGACGATGCGTACCCGTTCAGCGACAGCATGACGGGCGTGGTCAGCGTCACCGAGTGATCGGTTCATGTACGGCGTACGCCCAGAGCCAATTGCCGGACGAGTGCCAGCCCCGCAGCTTGGCACCTCGTGCTTCTGGCGGCTCGTGTACAGTCCTCGCGTTGATTGAACGCCGTGTTCCTCAGTCAGACGGTTTCGATAGCCCTCCCGAGCCGTCTGCGGCAACTTGCGTGCCGGCACACACCAACCGTGTTTTGGTTTCCACTTTGGCCGGGGCAGCCTAATCGTCTCGGCGCACACCCTGTGACTTCGCCGTTGTCTGATTTGCCCACATCTTTGCCAGGGCGGTGGCCATGCGAAGACCCGATTGGCCGCATGCAAATCCTTCTAATGAGCAATCAACCACAACCCCTATGCCAATTGGGTTATAGCCGGCGGCTAGATCTGACTGCAACGATCCGTTCAATGAAATTGGCCAAATTGCCTAATCCAGTCTTGACGCTCATGGGGTGAGCCCGGTAACCTTGCATCTGCGTTCCGACATAGCTCAGTTGGTAGAGCGGCTGACTGTTAATCAGCATGTCGCTGGTTCGAGTCCAGCTGTCGGAGCCATCAACTTTCGAGGCCCTCACTTCACTGTGGGGGCCTCGTTCGTTTTGACAAAATGTCATGCGAGTAACTGTTCTGTAGCCAGTTTACCGAAACACAGGCTACGAGCCGATCTGAGGGAACAGGGCATCAAGCTTGGCGGCTGCCTCCTTCTGCATCGGCGGAAGTACGTGTGAATACGTGTCGAGCGCCAGGCTGATCTGAGCGTGACCGAGCCGCTCCTGGACTTCGAGTGGACCGAGCATCACACGGTGGCCGAGGCCTGCAAGCGCGTGCCGAGGGGGACCGCCTGCCTGCTTTCTGCCCTCAACTTCCACGACATGGGCACTCAAAACGCTCCGAGCGTGTTTCTTGCCCTGGATCCGAAGATCACCAAGCCCCTGGTTGAACGGCCCAGGCTGGGTATCGTGCGGTTCTCGGGAGTTGCCCTCACCACTGGCGTCGAGAAGCATCTGATCGAAGGGGTAAGTATTCGGGCTTACAGTGTCGCCAAGACGGTAGCTGACTGTTTCAAGTATCGATACAAGATTGGCCTGAACGTTGCCCTTGAAGCCCCTCAGGTAGTCCTGAAGGGCTTCAAGGGCACAATCGACGAGTTCATGCGCTGCGCTAAGGCCTGCCGGGTCCAAAACGTGATGTTGCCCTACGTTCAGGCGATGACGGTATGAGCGCTGCAAAGGTCAGTCAGGGGTCTGGCCCGTCGATGAAAACGGACTTTCCGACCGCCCAACTCAATCCGTGGGGTCGCCAGCAAAATGCCCGGCCTTCCCTGCCGTATGGCCTCGCATGATTGGCGCCGCGGACATCGGCCCTAAACTTTGGAACACGCTAACCACCTATGGCACTCTTTGTATGAGCAATCGAGCGACAGGAATGATCCGCGAACGCTTTGGCATGCTTGGAAACACAGGGCACACTCATGATCACGACGCCAACAGTCCCCTCGAAGACAGTCAAAGGCCCAGCGGCCAAGAGGCAGCAGGCCCTTTCCTCCTTCATCTGGT